>NZ_JBHVYK010000009.1:6586-66696 GCF_042880855.1 Streptomyces sp. NPDC058291 | reverse complement strand
GGGTCCCCGGCGGCGGTGGACGAGTCGTCCTCCGGTGCGCGCGGCGGGTCTCCGGGCGAGGCGGCAGGCGCGGGGACCGAGCGGTCGGGGCCCGTGGCCGGGTCCCCGGCGGCGGTGGACGAGTCGTCCTCCGGTGCGCGCGGCGGGTCTCCGGCGTCGCCGGGCGGGCCCTCGGCGTCCCTGGGGGAGTTCGGGCCGCCGCCCGTGATGGACCGGGTCGTCGCGGCTCCGAGGGACGCGTCCGCCGGCGTGCCCGGACCGCGCGACGCCGAACCGACGACGGGTGGGACCGGACGTCCCGGCCGGGTCTCCGTCACCGTGGCGGCCGCCGCGACGCCGGGCGAGGGCGGCCGTGGACGACGTCTGAGCTGCAGTGTCGCGCTGGCGGTCGCGGGAGCGCTGGCCGCGGTGACGGTCGGTTCGGTGTTCTTGTTCCAACTGCTTCCGGGCGGCGACGACGACCACGACTCCGCCTCCGGCAGTGACTCCCACTCCTCCCCGCCGTCCGCCGCCCAGACCCCGGCCCCCACCGGCGGCGGCCCGGCCCCCACCGACGGCGGGACGGCCACCGCGCTCCCGGCCCGCTATGTCGGCACCTGGGAGGGCCAGGGCAACGGCCTCGACGGTTCCCTCCCGATGGGCACGTTCCGGGTCACCGTCCAACGGGCCGACGTCGGCGAGAAGTTGGGGGAGCTGCGGCAGACGGACGTGCTCGGCGGGGTCTGCGTCGACGTGCTGACGCTGAAGCAGGTGAGGCCGAAGGAGGTCGTCGCCACGTCGGTCGGCGCGCGCAACAACCACGCCGGCTGCAATCCGACGGCCCACACGATCCGCCTCACCCCGACCGGCGACGACCTGACCTACGCCTCGGACAGCGCGGCCGAGGGCAACCCGGTGGCGCGGATGTCACGGGTCGACTAGAACGCCCCCGGCCGGACCCGGTGACCGGATCCGGTCACCCGGTCCCGCGCGGGTCCCTACGATCGCTGACGATGAGCACACCTCCCGACGACCTGACGCTGGCCGCCGTCGCCGCGCTGTGGGGCGCTGTGGCCGGAGCACTGCTGCCGCGGGCGGCCTACCGCTTCTCCACACCGTGGGAGGAGGCGGACGGCGGCTGGCGGACGGCCTGCCCGGCCGGCCACCCGATCCGCGGGTGGCTCGGACGGGCCCGGTGCGCCGAGTGCGCCGAGCACGACGTACCCGCTGGGCGCGGTGAACGTGCCGGGCACGATGTACGCGCTGGGCACGATGTACGCGCTGGGCACGATGTACGCGCTGGGGACGGTGAACGTGCCGGGCGCGACGTACGCGCGGGGCACGGTGAAAACGCGGGGCACGGCGAACGCGCCGGGCACGGCGAACGCGCCGGGCACAGTGAACGCGCTGGGCGCGGCGAGTGCCGCAAGTGCGCCGAGCCGGATGGCTCGCAGGACACGGCAGCGAAGCCTCCCGCGTCCCCCACGCCACATCCTTCTCCGACTCACGCTCCGGCCCCCGGCCCCGCCTCCCCCTTCCCCGGCCCCTCCTACGCCCGTGGCGCCGTCGTGCTGCCCGTGCTCACCGCTCTCGTCTGCGCGGCGCTCGCCCTCGCCACCGGTGTCCGGCCCGAACTGGCCGTGTGGCTGGTGCTCGCGCCGGCCGGGGTGCTGCTCGGCGTCGTCGATCTGCGGGTGCGCCGGCTGCCCGATCCGCTCACGCTCCCGCTCGCGGCCGCCGCCCTGCTCCTGCTGGGCCCCGCCGCACTGCTGCCCGAGCACGCGGGCGAGTGGACGACGGCCCTGCTGGGCGCGCTCGCCCTCGGCGCCGGCTACCTCGTCCTGCACCTGGTCAATCCGGGCGGCATGGCGTTCGGCGACGTGAAGCTGGCGCTCGGGGCGGGCGCCGTCCTCGGCTGGTACGGCTGGCCCACCGTCATGCTGGGCACGTTCGCGGCGTTCCTTTCGGGCGCGTTGTGCGGGGGCGTGCTGGCCGTCGTGCGGCGGACGGGACGCAAGACGCTGATCGCGTTCGGGCCGTTCCTGCTCGTCGGGACCCTCGCGGGGCTGCTGATCGGCGCGTACGCGGCCTGAGGTCCGGGCGTCGGAACGTCTGGCGTAGGCTGGCCGGGTCTGTCCACAACCCTTGACGAAAGGGACGCTCCCGGTGACCGAGAAGGCCGACCTTCAGTCCGTCCTCGACCGTGCCGCCGCCGGTGGGCGGATCACTCCGGAGGAGGCGCTCGACCTCTACCGCGACGCGCCCCTGCACGCGCTCGGCGCCGCCGCCGACGCCGTGCGCCGCCGGCTGTACGCGGGAACCGAGCACATCGCGACGTACATCATCGAGCGGAACATCAACTACACGAACGTGTGCGTCACGGCGTGCAAGTTCTGCGCCTTCTACGCGGCCCCCAAGGACACCGCCAAGGGCTGGACGCGCGACCTCGACGACATCCTGCGCCGCTGCGCGGAGACCGTCGAACTGGGCGGCACGCAGATCATGTTCCAGGGCGGGCACCACCCGGACTACGGCGTCGAGTACTACGAGAAGCACTTCGCGGCCATCAAGGAAGCGTTCCCCCAGCTGGTCATCCACTCGCTGGGCGCGTCCGAGGTCGAGCACATGGCGCGGATCTCGGACGTGACGGTCGAGGAGGCCATCACCCGTATCCACGCGGCCGGCCTCGACTCCTTCGCCGGCGCCGGCGCCGAGCTGCTCCCCGCGCGTCCGCGCAAGGCCATCGCCCCGCTCAAGGAGTCCGGCGAGCGCTGGCTGGAGATCATGGAGATCGCGCACGGGCTGGGCGTCGAGTCGACGTCCACCATGCTGATGGGCACCGGCGAGACCAACGCCGAGCGCATCGAGCACCTGCGGATGATCCGTGAGGTGCAGGACCGTACGGGCGGCTTCCGGGCCTTCATCCCGTACACGTACCAGCCCGAGAACAACCACCTGAAGGGCCGCACCCAGGCGACCCTCTTCGAGTACCTGCGGATGATCGCGATCGCGCGCCTGTTCCTCGACAACGTCCGTCACATCCAGGGCTCCTGGCTGACGACGGGCAAGGAGGTCGGCCAGCTCTCCCTGCACTACGGCGCGGACGACCTCGGCTCGATCATGCTGGAGGAGAACGTCGTCTCGTCGGCCGGCGCCAAGCACCGCTCCAACCGCATGGAGATCATCGACCTGATCCGGAAGGCGGGCCGCGTCCCGGCGCAGCGCGCTACGACGTACGAACACCTCGTCGTCCACGACGATCCGGCGAACGACCCGGTCGACGAGCGGGTCATGAGCCACATCTCGTCCACGGCGATCGCGGGCGGCACGGCGCACCCCGAGCTGAAGCTGCTCGCGTCCAACTAGCCCGCGCATGCTGACCATTCACGCGGACTCCCGAGGCCGGGCGCTCGCCGTCAAGGGCGCGTGGATCGCCGGCGCCGGATCGCCTGAGGAACTCCTCGCCGCCCACCCGGGCGCGCGGGTGCGGTCCTGGCCCGGCATCCTCACGCCCGGGCTGATCAACCTGCACGGCAACGAGCTGCTGGAGGAGGCGTACCACCCCGACCCGCGCGAGGCCGACGACCTGGGCGTCGAACCGCTGACCGGGGACGCGTTGGCGGCGCTGGCCCTGGACGACGTCCGCTGGGGTGCGAGCGCCCGGCGCGGGGTGCAGCGCATGCTGGCGCACGGCACGGTCAGCGCGGCCTGCGAGGAACTGCGCAACCGTGCGGTGCGCGATGCCGTGCACCGTACCGGTCTGGCGGTCCTGGGCCGGATCGGGCGCCCGGGCGGGACGCCCTCGCTCGATCCGTACGCCGCCGGGCTGCCGGTGGAGTTCGCGCCGCCGCGCGAGCGGAACGACGCGGCCCGGTTCGCGGTGTTCGACGTACGGGACGAGGCCGAGCTCGCGGAGCGTGGTGCCGGCACGTGCGTCGCCACGGTGCTGGACGGCCGCCTCGTGTACAGACGCCGGTAGAACCCCCCTCGGCTGCACGGGCCGACCGGTCGTCCGCCGGCAGCATCCCGCCTCGACGGCCGGGTGTCCGGCGCACCCTCTGCTTCGGCGGCCGGCTGCCCGGCCGCCCGCTCGCCTGGTCGTCTACTTCGAGAACGCCTCCGCGAACGCGCCCGAACTCTGTGCGACGCCACTGCAGTCGGTGAGGGCGTCGTTCCTGGCCGAGTCGGCGGCCGAGCATTGCTGGTCGCGGAACGTCGACCACATGGAGACCCAGGAGATCCCCTTCGCCACGGCGAACGCCCGCACCTGAGCCGCGTCCGCGAGCGAGAACGTCTCGTTGGCGACGTCGTTCGTCC
The DNA here is from genome assembly GCF_042880855.1 of Streptomyces sp. NPDC058291. Taxonomy (NCBI): domain Bacteria; kingdom Bacillati; phylum Actinomycetota; class Actinomycetes; order Kitasatosporales; family Streptomycetaceae; genus Streptomyces; species Streptomyces sp. NPDC058291. Next base: position 62,400 of record NZ_JBHVYK010000009.1, on the reverse strand, counting down.
CGATCATCGACGTGAGGGCCATTCCCTTCCACGCGCCGGCGTCCGTCGTGCCGAACACCTTCTTCAGCTGCGCCTGCGCCGCGGTCGCCGAGGCGATCGCGTATCCGCCCATGTCACCGGCGTAGGACTCGCCGTAGTTCATCGTCATGAGGTTGACGGTGGAGACCTGGACGTCGTACTTGTTCGCCGACGCCAGCAGCGCCAGGCCGTCGGAGTCCAGCCCGGCGGGCATCACCGGGAGCGTGAAGGAGACCTCCAGGCCGGGGCGTTCCTTCTGGAGCGCGGCGATCGCCTGGGAGCGCAGGGCCACCGAGTCGGAGTCGGTCAACTCGTCGCCCTCGATGTCGAAGTCGGCCTGGGTGGAGCCGGCCGCGTCGAGCGCCCGGCCGTACGCCTGTGCCAGTTCGGAGACGCTGTCACAGGTGGCCGCGAGCTCCTCGCCCGAGGAGCCGCCGAAGGAGACGCGCGCGGTGGCGTCCGACTTCGTCAGCGCCGAGACGCGGGACTTCACGGCCGGGTCGCCGATGGCGTTCGTGCCGTTCCACGTCGGTGTGCAGGTGCTGCCGCCCGTGATGACGAACGCCAGGTTGTACGCCGTCGGCGAGCCGGCCGAGTCGTTGTCCGAGGCCTCCACCGCGCTCACGTACGGCGCGTACGAGGTGCCGGCGGCGTCGTCCGCGGGGGAGGGCGAGGCCGAGGACGAGGGCGAAGGACTGCCGCCGGCCCGCCCGGTGGCCGGGGGAGCCGCGTCCGGCGCGCCGTCGGATCCCGCGGAGCATCCCGTGAAGGCCAGGGCGAACAGACAGGCGACCCCGACCCTCGGCATCAGGAAACTCCTCATTGCGCATGCACCCGCTCTCATGACTTCTGTTTCAGGCCGGAAACAATGCGTGCTTCCGAAAGGGAAATGTCTCACATGGGGGCGGATCGCGCGGGAACAGTGGGCACACAGTCAGTTCATGGACGCAAGCGCGCAAAAGGTGATAACCACCCTTCCAAAAGGGACGATCAACCCTCCCAGGTAAGAGCCGGGTTGCGCAGCGGTTCCCTGGATCTCTCAGTCAAAGGACAGGTTCACGCGTTTCTCATCGGCAGCTCACAAGCAGTGCAGAGTTTGCGCCACATAAAGGCTCCCTAATATCCGGGGAATGCAATCCGAGCCTGCCATCGAAAGCCGTGCCGCCGCTCGCGGCAGCCGTCGCGGCCGCAAACGTGACGACGCCTCCGCCGAGGGGCCCGTGTTCGTTGACAACTCCGGACGCAGATCGAGGCTGCTGCGCCGGTTCGGTCTCCTGCTGGGCGTCGGCTGCCTCGCGTACGCCGCCGTGCTGGGCGCCGCGTTCATGGGCTGGGGCACCTCGTTGACCCCGTCCTCGCTTCTGCCGTTCGGCGACGGGGGCCCGCGCGGCGCCCAGAACTCCGGCCCCGGCGGCATCGAGCCCCAGGGCGGTGCCGGCACTCCGCCCGCCCGGCCCACCGGCGCCCCGCCCGCGGGCACCGCCACCGGCGAGGCGCCCAGCTCCGCCCCGACCGCGACCGCCTCCGCGGCCGCCAACTGACCGGAGCACAGCCACTTTCATGACGACCACCACCTCTCGCGGCCGCCGCCGCGCGCCGACCCGCATGGAGCGCGCGGCGGGCAGGGCCGCGGCGCTGCAGAAACCGCGCGTCATCCTCGCCCTGCTGCTTCTGCTCGCGCTGTCCAGCGTGATGCTCCTCGACGGCTATCTGCGCGCCGAGGTCGGCGGCGACCAGCGCGTGCGCACCGGGGCCAGTTCCAGCGAGGTTCCCGACGACGTCCTCGACGGCGGCCCCATCCTGACCTTCCGGGGCGGCCGGGCCGTGACGGTCTCGGTGCCGGACAAGACCATCGCGCTGACCTTCGACGACGGCCCCAACCCGACCTGGACGCCCCAGGTGCTGGAGATCCTCCGGGAGTACGACGTGCCCGGCACGTTCTTCCTCGTCGGCTCGATGGTCTCCCGCTACCCGGGGATCGTGCGGGACATGGTGGGGCAGGGCGACGAGGTGGGCATCCACACCTTCACCCACGTCGACCTCTCCTACCAGTCGCACGCTCGCGTCCGGCGCGAGATGACGCAGACCCAGCTGGCCCTGGCCGGCGCGGCCGGCATCACCACGACGCTGTTCCGGGCCCCGTACTCGTCGGAGACCGACGCCATCGACAACTACAGCTGGCCGGTCTACAAGGAACTCGGCGAGGACGGCTACACCAGCGTCTTCGTCGACACCGACAGCGACGACTGGAAGCGGCCGGGCGTCTCGAAGATCGTCAAGTGGGCCACGCCGGACGCCGGCAAGGGCGCGTCGGTGCTCTTCCACGACGCCGGCGGCGAGCGTTCGCAGACGATCAAGGCGCTGCCGGCCTACATCAAGAAGATGAAGGCCGCGGGCTACACCTTCACCACCATCAGCGGTGTGCTGCAGCAGCAGAACGCGGCGGCCCGCACCGCCTCGAACACCGCCCGGCAGCAGTCCACGGACACGACGGGAACCCCGGGGACGACGGGGACGACGGGGACGACGGGGACGACGGGGACGACGGGGACGACGGGGACGACGGGGACGTCGGGGGCCGCAGGCCCGACGGGGACGCCTGGGACGCCGGGGGAGCAGTCCGCCGGGCTGCCCGACGGCGCCGGCGGGACGGCCGATCGTCTGCAGGCCGCCCACCGCGAGGCGACCGGCGTCACCCTCTACGAGGGCAAGGCCCTCATCGCCGCCGTCACCCTCGCCGAGTGGACCGTGCCGACGCTGTCCGTGGGACTGATGGTCGTCGGCGTGGCCGTCATGGGCCGCTTCGGGATGATGCTGCTCCTCGCCCGCCGCCACTACAGGCGCCGCAACAGGCGCCGCTTCAGCTGGGGCGCCACCGTCACCCGGCCGGTGAGCGTGATCGTCCCGGCGTACAACGAGAAGGAGTGCATCGCCAACACCCTGAAGTCGCTGGCGAAGAGCACCCACCCCATCGAGATCATCGTCGTGGACGACGGCTCGACCGACGACACCTCGGCGATCGCCCGCGATGCGGCGGCGACCCTCGGCATGACGAACGTCCGGGTCATCCGCCAGGAGAACGCGGGCAAGCCCGCCGCCCTCAACAACGGCGTCCGCAGCGCGAGTCACGACATCGTCGTGATGATGGACGGCGACACCGTCTTCGAGCCGGAGGCCGTGCACCAGCTGGTGCAGCCCTTCGCGAACCCGAAGGTCGGCGCGGTCGCCGGCAACGCCAAGGTCGGCAACCGCGACACGGTCATCGGCGCCTGGCAGCACATCGAGTACGTGATGGGCTTCAACCTCGACCGCCGCATGTACGACGTGCTGCGCTGCATGCCCACCATCCCCGGCGCGATCGGGGCGTTCCGCCGCGACGCCGTGCTGGAGGTCGGCGGCATGAGCGAGGACACCCTCGCCGAGGACACGGACATCACCATCGCCATGCACCGCGCGGGCTGGCAGGTCGTCTACCAGGAGCACGCCAAGGCCTGGACGGAGGCCCCGGGCTCCCTGAAACAACTGTGGTCCCAGCGCTACCGCTGGTCCTACGGCACGATGCAGGCGCTGTGGAAGCACCGCAAGTCCCTGACGGACAAGGGGCCGTCGGGCCGCTTCGGCCGGGTGGGCATGCCGCTCGTGGTGCTCTTCCAGATCGTCACGCCGGTCTTCGCGCCGCTCATCGACGTCTTCACCGTCTACTCGATGATCTTCGTCGACTTCCGGGCCGCCCTGCTGGCGTGGTTCGCGGTCCTCGGCGTGCAACTCGGCTGCGCGGCCTACGCGTTCCGCCTGGACCGCGAGAGGTACCGGTACCTGCTCATGATGCCGCTCCAGCAGCTGGCCTACCGCCAGATGATGTACCTCGTCCTCATCCACTCCTGCATCACCGCCCTCACCGGCGGCCGTCTGCGCTGGCAGAAACTGAAGCGCACGGGCGAGGTCGGCACCCCGGCCGGGGTGAGCCGATGAGCTGGGACCAGCCGCAGGGCGACGGACATCAGCCGTACGCACACCCCGAGCCGTATCCGCAGCAGTACGCGGGCTACGGGGAGCACGGGACCTACGGGGACTTCGAGACCAACAGGGGCCACGGGGACTACGGGACCTACGGGGAGCACGGGACCTACGGGGACTCCGAGACCAACAGGGGTCACGAGGCCTACGGGGACTTCAAGACCTACGGGGACTACGGGGACTACGGGACCACCTGCGTGCAGGGAGCCGTCGTCGAAGAGACGGCCATCCTGCCGACGGCCGAGCCGGAGCCGGAGTCTGGGCAGGGGCAGGGGCAGGGGCAGGGGCAGGGGCCCGGGGTCAAGGAGTCCGGGCCCGCCACCCCCCAGCGCGACCGCTACTTCGACACCCTCCGCGCCCTCGCCCTGATCAGGGTCGTCGCCTATCACACCTTCGGCTGGGCATGGGCCGGGATGGTCTTCCCCTCCATGGGGATCATGTTCGGCCTGGCCGGCACCCTCATGGCCAAGTCGTTGGAGCGTCCGGCCGCGCAGGTGGTCAGGAGCCGTCTGCGCCGACTCCTTCCCCCCTTCTGGTTCTGGGGCGTCTTCGTCGTCCTGGCGATGCTGGTGCACGGCTGGATGCCGGGCTGGGAGATCGTCTACTGGATCGTGCCGCTGGGCGACCCGCCGGGCAACGCCTGGGGCGAGCAGGCCTGGGAGATTCTCTGGTACCTGCGGACGTACCTCTGGTTCGTCCTGCTCTCGCCGCTGCTGCTGCGGCTGTTCCGGCTCGCGCCGGTCCCCGTGCTGGCGCTCTCCCTCCTGCCGGTCCTGGTGCTGACCTTCGTCTGGGCGGGGCCCGAGAACCGGGCCGGCGCCGCCCTGTGGGACCTGTCGACGTACCTCTTCTGCTGGATCCTCGGCTTCGCGCACCGCGACGGAGTCCTGCAGCGCATGAAGCCGGCCCTGGTGGTCGTGGCGTCCCTGGCGGCGATCGGGTTCGGTGGCTGGTACGCCTTCACGCACCAGGCCGACGCCGGCACCTACGACCTGGACGAGAACCCGCTCGCACAGGCCTTCTGGTCGGCCGGCTTCGTCATGCTCCTGATGTGGGCGAAGGCCCGCTTCGGGATCGACTTCGCCTGGCTCACCCGCTTCCGGCGGACGAACCGGATCGTGACCGTCTTCAACGCCCGGGCGGTGACGGTCTACCTCTGGCACGAGATCGCCCTGATCCTGGCCGTCCCGCTGATCGACCGGTTCTGGGACGTCCCCGCGTTCGAGACGTACCTGCCGCTGGACAGCCAGTGGTTCATGTTCGGCGTGGGCTGGCTGCTGATCGGCGTCTTCGTGCTGCTGTGCGGGTGGGTCGAGGACGTCGCGGCACGGAAGAAGCCGAGGCTCCTGCCGTGAGCCGCCGGGGGCAGGGCTGCCACAATGGACGGGTGACCCGCGCTTCCCTGAACAAGCAGCCCAACGAAGTCGCCTCGATGTTCGACCGCGTGGCGGAACGGTACGACGTGACCAACGACGTGCTGTCCCTCGGCCAGGACCGCAGGTGGCGCAAGGAGGTCGCGAAGGCGGTCGGCGCCCGGCCCGCGCAGAAGGTCCTGGACCTCGCCGCCGGCACGGCCACCTCCTCACTGCCCTTCGCGCAGGCCGGCGCCTACGTCGTCCCCTGCGACTTCTCCCTCGGCATGCTCCAGGTCGGCAAGAAGAAGCACACCTGGCTGCCGTTCACGGCCGGGGACGCGACGAGGCTGCCCTTCAAGGACGACGCCTTCGACGCCGTCACCATCTCCTTCGGCCTGCGCAACGTGCGGGACTTCGACACGGCGCTGCGCGAGATGCACCGGGTGACCAGGCCCGGCGGCCGAGTCGTGATCTGCGAGTTCTCACACCCGACCTGGGCGCCCTTCCGGACCGTCTACACCGAGTACCTGATGCGCGCCCTGCCGCCGGTCGCCCGCGCGGTCTCCTCCAACCCCGACGCCTACGTCTACCTCGCCGAGTCCATCCGGGCCTGGCCCGACCAGCCCGCTCTCGCCGAGCACCTGCGCGAGGCCGGCTGGTCGAAGGTCGCCTGGCGCAACCTGACGGGCGGCGTGGTCACCCTGCACCGGGGCTTCAAGAACGCCTGATCTGTGCCGCCCGGCATCCGCGGCCAAGCGTCTGGCGTCTGCCTTCTCCCGTCTGCCTTCTCCCGTCTGCCGTCTGCCACCCGGGATTCGCGGTCCCGGGGGCAGACGTCCGGCATCGGGCGTCCGTCCGACATCCGTCCGGCGTCCGACCGGCATCCGGCATCCGGCGTCCAGCCGGCGTCCGACCGGCATCCGGCATCCGTCCGGCATCCGGCATCCGTCCGGCATCCGGCATCCGTCCGGCGTCCAGTCGGCGTCCGGCATCTGTCCGGCGTCCGTCCGGTTGCGCCGCCGTCACCCCGTGATCGCCGCGAAGGGGTCTCGGGGCCGGTCCAGTTCGCGCTGCAGCCCGCCCCCGCCCGGTCTCGGCACGCGCGGCTCGCGCACGCCCGCGCCACCGCCGCCCTCCCCCTCGGGGAAGTCGAACCACACGGTGACCACGGCGCCGCGCGGCACCTCGACGCCTGGCGGCGGGTACTGCCGCACGACGTGGTCGACGACCGCGTGGCGGAAGTCGGGCCGGTCCGGTGCGGCCAGCAGCACGCCCCGAGCCGCCGCCGTCTCGCGCGCGTCCATGGCCATCAGGCCGACGAGCCTGGGCACGCGCACGTCGGGTGTTTTGAACGGTATGGCCACAGATGTCACCCCCAGCGGTACTGGCAGGGTAGCCGTCCGGGGGGCGGTCCGGAAGCGTCAGGTGTCTTTCCGTAGCCGAGTACTACTCAGGGTCACCAGGCGAGGCGGTAGCAGTGCCCTTCCCGGTCCGACTCCGGGGTGGTGAAGACCTCCGCCAGCCGCATCCCCAGCCGCTGCGCGACGGCGATGGACCGTTCGTTGCGCGCGTCGACCATCGCCACCACTCCCGGTGTCCCGGCCGCCCTCACCCGCTCCAGGGTCATCTGCGCCGCCGCCGTCACATACCCGTGGCCCCAGTGCTGCCGCCCCAGTCGCCAGCCGATCTCGATCTCGTCCTTGGGGCCCCACTCCCACGGCCACGGCTGGGCGCCGGTGAACCCGAGCACCCGGTCGTCGCCGTCCAGCACCGTCCACAGGCAGAACCCGCGTTCGGCGTCGTGCCGGCGCTGGCGGGCGGTGAGCTCCTCGTAGACCGACAGCTCCGCCGATCTGCCGCCCTGGAACTCCATGACGTCCCGGTCGTCGAAGACCCGGTGCCAGGCCACCGCGTCCTCGTCCGTCGGAACGCGCAGCCGTACTACGGGCAGAGCTCGGTTCACGGGGCAGCCCTTCAGCCGGGTGATCAATTCTGCTGAATAGACTGCCCATGTCCAGTGCCGGTCGGCACGCAGATTCCGAACTTGGGGAGATCCCGCCGTGACCGCCGTGAACGAGCCCCACGCCGAGCCCTTCTCCGAGACCACCGCCGATGTGATCGTCGTCGGCGCGGGCCCGGCCGGCTCCACGACCGCCTACTACCTCGCCAAGGCCGGACTCGACGTACTCCTGCTCGAGAAGACCGAGTTCCCGCGCGAGAAGGTCTGCGGCGACGGCCTCACCCCGCGGGCCACGAAGCAGCTCGTGGCCATGGGCATCGACATCTCCGAAGAGGCCGGCTGGCTGCGCAACAAGGGCCTCAGGATCATCGGCGGCGGGGTGCGGCTGCAGCTCGACTGGCCGGATCTCGCCTCCTTCCCCGACTACGGCCTCGTCCGCAAGCGCGACGACTTCGACGAGCAGCTCGCCCGACAGGCCCAGAAGGCCGGCGCCCGCCTCTACGAGCGCTGCAACGTCGGCGCCCCGATCCTCGACGAGCGCACCGGCCGCATCACCGGCGTGCACGCCAAGCTGGGGGAGGAGAAGCGGGAAGTCACCTTCCGCGCGCCGCTCGTGGTGGCCGCCGACGGCAACTCCACCCGCCTCTCCCTCGCGATGGGCCTGCACCGCCGTGAGGACCGCCCGATGGGCGTCGCGGTCCGGACCTACTTCACCTCCCCGCGCCACGAGGACGACTACCTGGAGTCATGGCTGGAGCTGTGGGACCGCCGCGGTCCGGGCGAGGACCGGCTGCTGCCCGGCTACGGCTGGATCTTCGGCATGGGCGACGGGACGTCGAACGTCGGCCTGGGCGTGCTGAACACCTCGGACTCCTTCAAGGAGCTCGACTGGCGCGAGGTCCTCAAGGCCTGGTGCGCGTCCATGCCGGAGGACTGGGGCTACACCCCCGAAAACATGACCGGCCCGATCCGCGGCGCGGCCCTCCCGATGGCCTTCAACCGCAAGCCGCACTACACCAAGGGTCTGCTGCTCGTCGGCGACGCCGGCGGCCTGGTGAACCCGTTCAACGGCGAGGGCATCGCCTACGCGATGGAATCCGGCCAGATCGCCGCCGACGTCATCGTCCAGGCCCACGCCCGCGCCACCCCGGGCCAGCGCGAACTCGCCCTGCAGCGCTATCCGCAGATCCTCGCGGACACCTACGGCGGCTATTACACGCTGGGCCGCGCCTTCGTGAAGCTCATCGGCAACCCGAAGGTGATGAAGATCGCCGCCCAGCGCGGTCTGACCCACCCGCTGCTGATGAAGTTCACCCTGAAGATGCTCGCCAACCTGACGGACCCCACGGGCGGCGACGCGATGGACCGCATCATCAACGGCCTGAGCAAGGTGGCCCCCAAGGCCTGACCTCTCGGCAGAGCCGCCCGGCCGCCCCGGCGCCGGTCGGCAGCCAGGCCGTCACGGTCGGACGGAGGGCCTGGCCTCACGTGACGATGTGTCGGACATGTCGGACACATCGCGGTCTCGGCGTCTGTGGTCGAACGGCCACCGGCGGACACCGACTTGGCGCACCGGAGTTGCTGCGCACCGGAGGGCCTGGGCGGGCCGAGCACTCGGGCATGCCGAGCACTCGGGCGTACGGGGGCACTCGGACGTGTCGGGGCACTCGGACGTGTCGGGGCGTCTGCGCGTGCCGGAACTTCCGCCGCGCAGCGGAGCTCTGTGCGCGGCGAGCGTCGGCGTTCGACTCAGGGCCGTCCGCGCTGACCGGGGAGGCCGCGCGACGCCCCCCGGGTCCTTCGGGCCCGTTCCGGCCCGCACAGGGCCCGTTGTGGGCCGTGTCGGGCCGCGTCAGGGGAGCCCGAAGGGCCGCTGCCCCCCGAGCGGCTGCGGCCCTTGCGTGCGTGCGGCGCCCTCCCGGGCGTCGAGGGGAGCGTCAGAGCACCCGCACCGCGCCGGTCGGCGGGTCGTAGGACAGCGGCTTCTCCGCCACGCCCGTGGAGGGGTTCTGCGCGCCGACGAACATGCCGTCACCGACGTACACCGCCACGTGGTAGGCGCTGCCCGCGCTGCCCCAGTACAGGATGTCGCCCGGCTGCAGGTTGTCCAGGGACACCTGGGTGCCCGCGGTCGACTGGTCCTGCGAGACACGCGGCAGGTCGATGCCGACCTGCTTGAAGGCGGTCTGCACCAGCCCCGAGCAGTCCCACGAGTTGGGACCGGTGCCGCCGGAGACGTAGGCGTCGCCGACCTGGGCCTTCACGAAGGCGAGGACGGCCGCGGCCGAACCGGTCGCCGTGGAGGTGCTGGTGCTGGTGCTGGCGCTGGTGACGTTGTTGCTGCTCGCCGTGGTGGAGAGCGTGGTCCGCTCGGCGGCGCGCGTGGCCCGCTCGGCGGCGGCCTTGCGGGCGGCCTCGGCCTTCTTGGTGGCCTCGGCCTTGGCGTGCGCGAGGTCCTTCTTGGCTTCCTTCGCGGCTGCGGCGGCGGCCGCGTCGCGCTCGGCGTGCAGCTGGTAGTTCGCCGCGGCCTGCTGTGTGGCCTGAGCGGACTGCGCGACCTGGGCGGCCAGGTCGCCGGTGAGCACGGGCAGTTCGAGCGTCTGCGTCACCGGCTCGGCGGCGTTGGCCGTGCCGGCTGCTGCGGCGACGGCCAGCGTGCCGAGGACACCACTGGCGACTCCGGCCCGCATCGCGATCGTCGACGCGCTGCGGCGGGGTTTCCGGTGGCTGCGTATGTGAGCGGTGTGGGACATGGGTACTACCGGTATCAGGGGCTCCTCCATACCTTCAAGAAACGTGTGCTGCGCCACAGTTGTTCAATGGACGCCTCAAATTCCTGTTCCCCCGTTCTTTATTGACGCCGTAACGGACATTGCGGACGCAGGTGATCAAGCCTGTGATCATGGGCTTTCGCCGTTACGTCCGGATTGCCCGCCGCCTACCATCGGTCACGACCGTTGGCCAAGCCCGCTTCTTAAGCGGGTCCGACGAGTGTGGTGGAGGTCACGGAACGGTTACCGGAGCGGCCGCGTCCCGCGCATGCGGCGCGGTGGGTTCCGCTCGTGAACGTGTGCACGCGTCCACGTCCCGCGCCGGACTCCCTCTGATGTGTGAACGCGGACCACTATCAGTACCCGGCGTCCAGCTCCAATTTGCATGCAAGGGAAGCCTCTTGATATTGAGACGGCCCTCGCAGCCTGCGGTGACAAGCGAAAATGTCACTTCTTGTGATCACTCCGACGCTTCGCGTATGAAGATCACCACAGATACGACTTCATGATCGTTCGTCAGGTGGTGGAGATCACAAAGCTTGTGTAATACCCCGTGTCGCAGATCACAGAGCGGCGGGCATAGGATGCGAGGCAGTTGGGCTTGTGACCTGCTTCACATGTTCGCGATCTTCGTCAGGACGGACGGAATCGACGGCGGGTGGGGCGGCCCCGAGTCCGACGCCATCGCCAGCAGTCAGTGCCGACTGAGAGGAGCGAGGAGCGGTGAACGCTTATGCGCCCATCCTCGTACTGGGAGCCCTCGGAGCAGGCTTTGCGATCTTCTCCGTGGTCATGGCCACGCTGATCGGGCCGAAGCGCTACAACCGCGCCAAGCTCGAGGCCTATGAGTGCGGAATCGAGCCGACCCCCACGCCGGCCGGCGGCGGGCGCTTCCCCATCAAGTACTACCTGACGGCGATGCTCTTCATCGTCTTCGACATCGAGATCGTCTTCCTCTACCCCTGGGCCGTCACCTTCGACGCCCTGGGTGTTTTCGGGCTCGTGGAGATGCTGCTCTTCGTGCTCACCGTCTTCGTCGCGTACGCGTACGTATGGCGGCGCGGCGGCCTGGAATGGGACTGAGGGGCCTTTAACGTCATGGGACTCGAAGAAAAGCTGCCGAGCGGCTTCCTGCTGACCACCGTCGAGCAGGCCGCGGGCTGGGTGCGCAAGGCGTCGGTCTTCCCCGCCACCTTCGGCCTCGCCTGCTGTGCCATCGAGATGATGACCACCGGCGCCGGCCGTTACGACCTGGCGCGCTTCGGCATGGAGGTCTTCCGCGGTTCGCCCCGCCAGGCGGACCTGATGATCGTCGCCGGCCGGGTGAGCCAGAAGATGGCGCCGGTGCTGCGGCAGGTCTACGACCAGATGCCCAACCCCAAGTGGGTCATCTCCATGGGCGTGTGCGCCTCCTCCGGCGGCATGTTCAACAACTACGCGATCGTCCAGGGCGTCGATCACATCGTCCCCGTGGACATCTATCTCCCGGGCTGCCCGCCGCGCCCCGAGATGCTGATGGACGCCATCCTCAAGCTCCACCAGAAGATCCAGAACACCAAGCTGGGCGTGAACGCCGAGGAGGCGGACCGCGAGGCGGAGGAAGCGGCGCTCAAGGCCCTGCCCCTGATCGAGATGAAGGGGCTGCTGCGGTGAGCGACGCGAACGGCGCCCAGAGCGCGAACGGTTCCACGAACGGGGTGAACCCCGAGAAGGACCTCTCCGCCTCCAACCTTCCCGGCCAGCGCGGCCAGGGCGGGGAGGAGGTCCGCGTCCAGCGCGGCATGTTCGGCGCCGACAACGGCGGCGACACCTCCGGCTACGGAGGCCTGGTCCGCTCGATCCGGCTCCCGGGAGCGGCGAGCCGCCCCTACGGCGGCTGGTTCGACGAGGTCGCCGACGAACTGGAGGGCGCTCTGGAGGAACAGGGGCTGCTGCCCGAGAACGCGATCGAGAAGACGGTCGTCGACCGCGGTGAGCTCACCTTCCACATCGAGCGCGAGCACCTGCTGCGGGTCGCCCGCACCCTGCGCGACGACCCGGCGCTGCGCTTCGAACTGTGCACCGGCGTCGGCGGCGTCCACTACCCGAACGACAAGGGGCGCGAGCTGCACGCCGTCTACCACCTGCGCTCGATCACCCACAACCGGCTGATCCGCCTGGAGGTCAGCGCCCCGGACGCCGACCCGCGCATCCCGTCCCTGGTCCCCGTGTACCCCACGAACGACTGGCACGAGCGCGAGACCTACGACTTCTTCGGCATCGTCTTCGACGGTCACCCGGCCCTGACGCGGATCATGATGCCCGACGACTGGCCGGGCCATCCGCAGCGCAAGGACTACCCCCTCGGCGGCATCCCCGTCGAGTACAAGGGCGCCCAGATCCCGGCTCCGGACCAGCGGAGGTCGTACTCATGAGCACTCCCAACCCGTCGCCCGGCCACCACCCCTCATCGAGTCCCTCCGGGACCACCTCCTCGATGGCTTCCGCCCGTGAGACCACCGAGGGCACGGTATACACGGTCACCGGTGGCGACTGGGACGAGGTCGTGCAGTCCGCGGCCCGCGCCGACGACGAGCGCATCGTCGTCAACATGGGCCCCCAGCACCCCTCCACCCATGGAGTGCTCCGCCTCATCCTGGAGATCGAGGGCGAGACGGTCACCGAGGCCCGCTGCGGCATCGGCTACCTGCACACCGGCATCGAGAAGAACCTCGAATACCGCACGTGGACGCAGGGCACCACGTTCGTCACGCGCATGGATTACCTGACGTCCTTCTTCAACGAGACCGCCTACTGTCTCGCCGTCGAGAAGCTGCTGGGCGTCGAGGACCAGATCACCGAACGAGCCAAGATCATCCGGGTGCTCCTGATGGAGCTGAACCGGATGTCCTCCCACCTGGTGTGCATCGCCACCGGCGGCATGGAACTCGGCGCCACCACGATCATGATCTACGGATTCCGTGATCGTGAAATGATTCTCGACATCTACGAGCTCATCACGGGCCTGCGGATGAACCACGCGTACATCCGCCCCGGCGGACTCGCCCAGGACCTGCCGCCCGGCGCGGTGGACCAGATCCGCGAGTTCGTGAAGAAGATGAAGAAGAACCTCCCCGAGTACGACAAGCTCGCCACCGGGAACCCCATCTTCAAGGCCCGTATGCAGGACGTCGGCTACCTCGACCTGGCCGGCTGCATGGCCCTCGGCGCCACCGGCCCGATCCTGCGCTCCACCGGCCTGCCCCACGACCTGCGCAAGGCGCAGCCCTACTGCGACTACGAGACGTACGACTTCGACGTACCGACCGCCGACTCGTGCGACTCCTACGGCCGCTTCCTCATCCGCCTAGAGGAGATGCGGCAGTCCCTGCGGATCGTGGAGCAGTGCCTGGACCGGCTGCAGCCCGGCCCGGTCATGGTCGCCGACCGGAAGATCGCCTGGCCCGCCCAGCTCGCCCTGGGCCCCGACGGTCTCGGCAACTCCCTCGACCACATCAAGAAGATCATGGGCACCTCCATGGAGGCCTTGATCCACCACTTCAAGCTGGTCACCGAGGGATTCCGCGTACCGCCGGGACAGGCGTACGCGGCGGTCGAGTCGCCCAAGGGCGAACTCGGGGTGCACGCCGTCTCCGACGGAGGCACCCGCCCCTACCGGGTCCATTTCCGGGACCCGTCGTTCACCAACCTGCAGGCCATGGCGGCGATGTGCGAGGGCGGCCAGGTCGCCGACGTCATCGTCGCCGTCGCGTCCATCGACCCCGTGATGGGAGGCGTCGACCGGTGACCACCTCTTCTTCCGAGCGGGGCGTCAGCCTGGGCATGCCCGAACTGCCCGCGCCCGCCTACCCGGACGACGTCCGAGCCCGGCTGGAGGCGGACGCGCGCGAGATCATCGCCCGCTACCCCGACTCCCGGTCCGCGCTCCTGCCGTTGCTGCACCTCGTGCAGTCGGAGGAGGGGCACGTCACGCGCACGGGGATGCGGTTCTGCGCGGACGTGCTGGACCTGACCACGGCCGAGGTCACGGCCGTCGCCACCTTCTACACGATGTACCGCCGCCGTCCCAGCGGCGACTACCAGGTGGGCGTCTGCACCAACACGCTGTGCGCGGTCATGGGCGGCGACGCGATCTTCGAGGGGCTCCAGGAGTACCTGGGTGTCGGCAACGGTGAGACCACCGACGACGGAAAGATCACTCTGGAGCACATCGAGTGCAACGCGGCCTGCGACTTCGCGCCGGTCGTGATGGTCAACTGGGAGTTCTTCGACAACCAGACCGTGCAGAGCGCCAAGCGCCTGGTCGACGACCTGCGGGTCGGACGCACCGTCTCACCCACGCGAGGTGCGCCGCTGTGCACCTTCAAGGAGACCGCCCGGATCCTGGCGGGCTTCCCCGACGAGCGGGAGGGGGCCGTCGAAGCGAGCGGCGGCGCCGGACCGGCGTCGCTGGTGGGTCTTCGCCTGGCAAGGGGAGAGACCGCACCCGCGCGCGTGGTCCATCCGCGCGACGGCGGGCCGCACGACGAACCCCAGGTCCGGACGCCGAGCGACGCCACACCGCACGAGCCGTCGCCCACCGAGCACCTGAGTTCGCATGACGCGCCGCAGGACACGTCGGCCTCCGACCCGGCCCACCCGGCAGGGCCTACCGCCGAGGAGGGGGAGTGATGACCTTGGCACCCGAGCTGAAAGGCAGCAGCCCCGAGAAGCTGCTCGCACCCGTGCTGTCGGCCTTCTGGGACGAGGACAGGTCCTGGAGCCTCGACGTCTACCGAAGGCACGAAGGATACGAGGGCCTTCGCAAGGCGCTCGCCATGTCGCCGGACGACCTGATCGCGTACGTCAAGGACTCCGGTCTGCGCGGGCGGGGCGGCGCGGGATTCCCCACGGGAATGAAATGGCAGTTCATTCCCCAGGGGGATGGAAAGCCGCACTATCTAGTTGTCAACGCCGACGAATCGGAGCCTGGGACCTGCAAGGACATCCCGCTCCTCTTCGCGAACCCGCACAGCCTCATCGAGGGCATCGTCATCGCGTGTTATGCCATCAGGTCGTCTCATGCCTTCATCTATCTGAGGGGTGAGGTCGTCCCTGTTCTGCGGCGGTTGCACGAGGCCGTGCGCGAGGCCTACGCGGCGGGCTACCTCGGCGAGAACATCCTGGGCAGCGGACTCGACCTCGAACTCACCGTGCACGCCGGCGCCGGCGCGTACATCTGCGGTGAGGAGACCGCGCTGCTCGACTCGCTCGAAGGCCGCCGTGGTCAACCGCGGCTCCGTCCCCCCTTTCCTGCGGTCGCGGGCCTCTATGCGTGCCCGACTGTGGTGAATAACGTCGAGTCGATCGCGTCAGTTCCCGCCATTCTGCAAAAAGGCAAGGAATGGTTCAGGTCGATGGGAAGCGAGAAGTCCCCGGGCTTCACGCTCTACTCCCTGAGCGGCCATGTCGCCAGCCCCGGCCAGTACGAGGCCCCGCTCGGCATCACCCTGCGCCAGCTGCTGGAGATGAGCGGCGGCATGCGACCCGGGCACCGGCTCAAGTTCTGGACTCCCGGCGGTTCCTCGACGCCGATGTTCACCGACGAGCACCTCGACGTCCCTCTTGACTACGAAGGAGTGGGCGCCGCGGGTTCCATGCTCGGCACGAAAGCCCTGCAGTGCTTCGACGAGACGACGTGCGTCGTGCGGGCCGTGACCCGCTGGACCGAGTTCTACGCCCACGAGTCCTGCGGCAAGTGCACCCCCTGCCGCGAAGGCACCTACTGGCTCGTGCAGCTGCTGCGGGACATCGAGGCCGGCAAGGGAGTCCTCTCCGACCTCGACAAGCTCAACGACATCGCCGACAACATCAACGGCAAGTCCTTCTGCGCCCTCGGCGACGGCGCCGCCTCGCCGATCTTCTCCTCCCTGAAGTACTTCCGCGAGGAGTACGAGGAGCACATCACGGGCCGAGGCTGCCCCTTCGACCCGGCCAGGTCGACGGCCTGGGCCGACCAGCACACGGAGGTGAACGCATGACGGTGACCACCAGCGCTCCCTCCGGGGGCGGCGAGGCGGCGGTCCCGCCGGAGGATCTCGTCACGCTGAGCATCGACGGCGCCGAGATCAGCGTGCCCAAGGGCACCCTGGTCATCCGGGCCGCCGAGCAGCTCGGCATCGAGATCCCGCGCTTTTGCGACCATCCCCTCCTCGACCCGGCCGGCGCGTGCCGGCAGTGCATCGTCGAGGTGGAGGGCCAGCGCAAGCCCATGGCGTCCTGCACCATCACCTGCACGGACGGCATGGTGGTGAAGACCCACCTCACCTCGCCCGTGGCGGAGAAGGCCCAGCACGGCGTGATGGAACTGCTCCTCATCAACCACCCGCTGGACTGTCCGGTCTGCGACAAGGGCGGTGAGTGCCCCCTGCAGAACCAGGCCATGTCGCACGGCCAGGCCGAGTCCCGGTTCGAGGGCCGCAAGCGCACCTACGAGAAGCCCGTGGCGATCTCCACGCAGGTGCTGCTCGACCGCGAGCGGTGCGTGCTGTGCGCCCGCTGCACCCGGTTCTCCAACCAGGTCGCGGGCGACCCGATGATCGAGCTGATCGAACGGGGCGCGCTCCAGCAGGTCGGCACCGGCGAGGGCGACCCCTTCGCGTCGTACTTCTCCGGCAACACCATCCAGATCTGCCCGGTCGGCGCGCTGACCTCGGCGGCCTACCGGTTCCGGTCGCGGCCCTTCGACCTGGTCTCCTCCCCGTCGGTCTGCGAGCACTGCTCCGGCGGCTGCGCCACCCGCACCGACCACCGGCGCGGCAAGGTCATGCGGCGCCTGGCCGCCGACGACCCCGAGGTCAACGAGGAGTGGATCTGCGACAAGGGGCGCTTCGCGTTCCGGTACGCGCAGCAGCGGGACCGGCTCGAGACGCCCCTGGTGCGCAACGCCGAGGGAGACCTCGTTCCGGCTTCGTGGCCGGAGGCGTTGCAGATCGCGGCCCAGGGACTGCTGGCCTCGCGCGGCAGGACCGGCGTCCTGACCGGCGGCCGTCTCACCATCGAGGACGCCTACGCGTACAGCAAGTTCGCGCGCGTGGCGCTCGACACCAACGACATCGACTTCCGCGCGCGGGCGCACAGCAGCGAGGAGGCCGACTTCCTGGCCGCGCACGTCGCCGGCCGAGGCCGTGACCTCGACGGCGGGGGCGTCACGTACACGCTCCTGGAGAAGGCGCCCGCGGTCCTGCTGGCCGGATTCGAGTCGGAGGAGGAGGCGCCCGGCGTCTTCCTGCGGCTGCGCAAGGCCTGGCGCAAGCACGGGCAGCGGGTGTTCTCGCTGGGCACCCATGTCACCCGGGGGCTGGAGAAGGCCGGCGGCACGCTGCTGCCGGCGGCTCCGGGCACCGAGACGGAGTGGCTGGACGCGCTCGCGAGCGGTGTGGGCCTGCAGGACGCCGGCGGCACGGCCGCCGAGGCGCTGCGGGCCGACGGCGCGGTGATCGTCGTCGGCGAGAGGCTGGCCGGGGTGGCCGGCGGGCTGACCGCCGCGGTGCGGGCCGCCTCGGCCACCGGCGCCCGGTTGGTGTGGATTCCGCGCCGGGCGGGTGAGCGGGGCGCCGTCGAGGCGGGCGCGCTGCCGTCGCTGCTGCCGGGCGGCCGTCCGGCCACCGACCCCCGTGCGCGGGACGAGGTCGCCGCGGCCTGGGGCCTGGCCGAACTCCCGCACCGCTACGGCCGCGACACCGGACAGATCGTCGAGGCGGCGGCGTCCGGCGAGCTTCAGGCGCTGCTCGTCGCGGGGGTCGAGGTCGCGGACCTGCCCGACCCGGCACGCGCGCGTGCGGCGCTGGCCGAGGCCGGCTTCGTGGTGTCGCTGGAGCTGCGGCCCGGCGAGGTCACCGAGCACGCCGACGTCGTCCTGCCGGTTGCCGCGGTCGCCGAGAAGGCCGGCGCGTTCCTCAACTGGGAGGGCAGGGTGCGCTTCTTCGAGGCGGCGCTGAAGCCCGACCAGATGACCCGCCGGGGGGCGCCGGCCGACGCGCGCGTGCTGCAGATGCTCGCGGACGCCATGGACGTCCATCTCGGACTGCCGGACCTGCGCACCGCGCGCGCGGAGCTCGACCGGCTCGGCGCCTGGGACGGCCCGCGGGCCGGGGCCCCCCGGGAGACGGCCGCGCGGCTGCCGCGACCCGCTGCCGGGGAGGCGGTGCTCGCCGGGCACCGTCTGCTGCTCGACCAGGGCGTCCTCCAGCAGGGCGACGAGGCGCTCGCCGGGACCCGGCACGCGGCACGCGCGCGGGTGTCGGCCGCCACGGCCGCCGAGGCCGGTGTCAAGGACGGCGACCTGCTCGCCGTCACCGGTCCCGCCGGAGCGGTCGAACTGCCGCTGCAGATCACCGAGATGCCCGACCGCGTGGTGTGGCTGCCGCTGAACTCCACCGGCCGGGGCGTCGCATCCGACGCCGGGGTCACGCCCGGCTCTCTCGTTCGCATCGGCCCGGCGACGCTCACCGCCGACGCTCCCGAGGAGGTGGAGGCATGAGCCCGTACTTCGCCGCTGAAGACCTCTCGATGTTCGGCCGCGACCCCTGGTGGCTGGTCGTCGTCAAGGCGGTGTTCTGCTTCGCCTTCCTGATGGTGACCGTGCTGTTCTCCATCGTGTGGGAGCGCAAGGTCGTCGCCTGGATGCAGTTGCGCATCGGCCCCAACCGGCACGGCCCCTGGGGCATGCTGCAGTCGCTCGCCGACGGCATCAAGCTGATGCTGAAGGAAGACCTCATCGTCAAACGCGCGGACAAGGTGGTGTACGTCCTCGCGCCGATCGTCGCGGCGATCCCGGCGTTCATGGCGATCGCGGTGATCCCCTTCGGGCCCGCCGACAACGAGGTCTCGATCTTCGGCCAGCGCACCACGATGCAGCTCACCGACCTGCCGATCGCGATGCTCTACATCCTCGCGGTCGCCTCGGTCGGCATCTACGGCATCGTCCTGGCGGGGTGGAGCTCCGGCTCCACGTACCCGCTGCTGGGCGGCCTGCGGTCGTGCGCGCAGATGATCTCCTACGAGATCGCCATGGGCGCCGCCTTCGCGTCGGTGTTCCTCTACTCGGGGTCGATGTCGACGTCGACGATCGTGGAGCAGCAGCACGACCGCTGGTACATCCTCCTGCTGCCGGTCTCCTTCATCCTGTACATCGTCACGATGGTCGGCGAGACCAACCGCGCCCCCTTCGACATGCCGGAGTCGGAGGGCGACCTGGTCGGCGGCTTCAACACCGAGTACTCGTCGATCAAGTTCGCGATGTTCATGCTCGCCGAGTACGTGAACATGGTGACGGTCTCCGCCGTCTCGACCACGCTGTTCCTCGGCGGTTGGCGGGCGCCCTGGCCGATCAGCGCCTTCTGGGAGGGCGCGAACCACGGCTGGTGGCCGATGCTCTGGTTCGTCGTCAAGGTGCAGCTGCTGCTGTTCTTCTTCATCTGGCTGCGCGGCACGCTTCCCCGCGTCCGCTACGACCAGCTGATGAAGCTCGGCTGGAAGGTCCTGATCCCCGTCTCGGTGACCTGGCTGATGCTCGTCGCCACGGTGCGCACGCTGCGCAACGAGAACTACGACTTCGCCGACATCTTCCTCTACGTCGGCGGCGGGGTCCTGGTCCTGCTGTTGCTCTCCTTCGTCGTGGACGCGTTCCGCAGCGGAGGGAAGGGCGCGCAGGCGCCGGCCGAGGCCCCCGCCGGCTTCGACCCCATGGCGGGCGGCTTCCCCGTTCCGCCGATGCCGGGGCAGGAGCTTCCGCCGGTGCCCAGGCGCAGTCCGCGCCGGGAGCGGGAGCTGATTGTCAGTGGCGGAGTGGACACTGTGAGTGACGGAACTCTGGATGGAAAGGAGGCGTCCGATGGCTGAGGAGCCCAAGGAGGCCGGGCAGACGACGCCCGGCTTCCAGAACCCGGTGGCCGGCTTCGGCGTGACCTTCAAGGCCATGTTCAAGAAGCGGCTGACCGAGCAGTACCCGGAGCAGGAGAAGACCACGGCTCCCCGGTTCCACGGGCGGCACCAGCTCAACCGCCATCCGGACGGGCTGGAGAAGTGCGTCGGCTGCGAGCTGTGCGCCTGGGCCTGCCCCGCGGACGCCATCTACGTGGAGGGCGCCGACAACACCGACGAGGAGCGTTACTCGCCGGGTGAGCGGTACGGGCGCGTCTATCAGATCAACTACGCCCGGTGCATCCTGTGCGGCCTGTGCATCGAGGCGTGCCCCACACGCGCGTTGACGATGACGAACGAGTTCGAGCTCGCCGACTCCAGCCGCGCCAACCTGATCTACACCAAGGAGCAGCTGCTCGCCGGCCTCGACGACGGCATGGTGGACTCCCCGCACGCCATCTACCCCGGCACGGACGAACAGGACTACTACCGGGGCCTGGTGACGGAGGCCGCACCCGGCACGGAGCGCCAGGTGGCCGTCTCCGAGGGCGAGGCGCCGCAGGACGCCGCCTCCACGTTCGGGCCGGACGAGCCCGCCTCCGAGGAGGTGATCCGCCGATGAGCGCGCAGCTCGCCGCCTACTCCACCTCCACCGGTGAGGCGTTCCAGTTCTGGGTGCTCGGCACGGTCGCGGTGATCGGCGCGCTGTGCACCGTCTTCATGAGGAAGGCCGTGCACAGCGCGCTGTGTCTGGCCGGCACCATGATCGTCCTGGCGGTGTTCTACCTCGCCAACGGCGCGTACTTCCTGGGCATCGTGCAGATCGTGGTCTACACCGGCGCGATCATGATGCTGTTCCTGTTCGTGGTGATGCTGGTCGGCGTCACCGCGGCGGACTCCCTGAAGGAGACCATCAAGGGGCAGCGCTGGCTGGCCCTCCTCAGCGGCCTGGGCTTCGGCGTCCTGCTGATCGCCGGCATCGGCCACGCCTCCCTGACGGAGTTCGACGGCCTCGGCGAGGCGAACGCGAACGGCAATGTGGCGGGCCTCGCCGCCCTCATCTTCACCAAGTACGTGTTCGCCTTCGAGATCACCGGCGCCCTGCTCATCACGGCCGCCGTCGGCGCCATGGTGCTCACCCACCGCGAGCGCACCGAGCGCGCCCCGACCCAGCGCGAGCTGGCCGAGCGGCGGGTGCGCGAAGGCACGCACGTGCCGCCGCTGCCGGCGCCGGGCGTGTACGCGCGCCACAACGCCGTGGACGTCCAGGGCCTGCTGCCCGACGGCACGCCCTCGGAGCTCACGGTCAGCAGGACGCTGCGCGAGCGCGGTCAGATCCGGGACGTGTCCGCCGAGGCGCTCAACGACCTCAAGGCCCTGGAGCAGCGCGCAGAGGAACGCCTGGAGCGGGCCGCGATCGAGCCGCCCCATCTGAAGCGGACCGAGGAGGCGTCGAAGTGAACCCCGTCAACTACCTCTACCTCGCGGCACTGTTGTTCACGATCGGTGCGACGGGCGTGCTGATCAGGCGCAACGCGATCGTCGTCTTCATGTGCATCGAGCTCATGCTCAACGCCTGCAACCTCGCGTTCGTCACCTTCTCCCGGATGCACGGCAATCTCGACGGCCAGATCATCGCCTTCTTCACGATGGTCGTCGCCGCCGCGGAGGTCGTGGTCGGACTCGCGATCATCGTGTCGCTGTTCCGTTCCCGCCACTCGGCCTCGGTCGACGACGCCAGCCTGATGAAGCTGTAAGGGGTCGGAAGAAACGTGGAGAACCTGATCGCGCTGCTGATCGCGGCGCCCCTGCTCGGAGCGGCCGTCCTTCTGGTCGGCGGCCG
Source organism: Streptomyces sp. NPDC058291 (assembly GCF_042880855.1). Classification (NCBI taxonomy): domain Bacteria; kingdom Bacillati; phylum Actinomycetota; class Actinomycetes; order Kitasatosporales; family Streptomycetaceae; genus Streptomyces; species Streptomyces sp. NPDC058291. The sequence goes on along the minus strand of NZ_JBHVYK010000009.1, from coordinate 40,533 downwards.
TCGGCTCGACGCCGTCGGCCACTGGATCGGCACGCTCCTGTCGACCGTGTCCTTCGTGCTCGGTCTCGTCCTGTTCGCCGACCTGCTGGGCAAGGGAGCCGAGGACCGGACGCTGACGCAGCACCTGTTCAGCTGGATCCCGGTCGAAGGCTTCCAGGCGGACGTCGGCTTCCGCCTCGACCAGTTGTCGATGACGTTCGTGCTGCTGATCACGGGCGTCGGCTCGCTGATCCACCTGTACTCGGTCGGGTACATGGAGCACGACGAGCGGCGCCGCCGCTTCTTCGGCTACCTGAACCTGTTCCTCGCGGCGATGCTGCTGCTCGTCCTCGCCGACAACTACCTCCTGCTGTACGTCGGCTGGGAGGGCGTGGGCCTCGCGTCCTACCTGCTCATCGGCTTCTGGCAGCACAAGCCCAGCGCCGCCACCGCCGCGAAGAAGGCCTTCCTGGTCAACCGCGTCGGCGACATGGGCCTGTCCATCGCCATCATGCTGATGTTCACCACGTTCGGGACGTTCGCCTTCGGCCCGCTGCTCGGGGCGGAGGGGCACCCTGGCATCGCCGGGGACGCGACGGAGGGCAAGCTCACGGCGATCGCGCTGATGCTGCTGCTCGCCGCCTGCGGCAAGTCCGCCCAGGTGCCGCTGCAGTCCTGGCTCGGGGACGCCATGGAAGGCCCGACCCCGGTCTCCGCCCTCATCCACGCGGCGACCATGGTCACCGCCGGCGTCTACCTGATCGTCCGGTCCGCCGCGATCTTCAACGGCGCTCCCGACGCGCAACTGGTCGTCACCGTCGTCGGCGCGGTCACGCTGCTGTTCGGCGCCATCGTCGGTTGCGCGAAGGACGACATCAAGAAGGCCCTGGCCGGCTCGACCATGTCGCAGATCGGCTACATGGTGCTGGCCGCGGGTCTCGGTCCCATCGGCTACGTCTTCGCGATCATGCACCTGGTGACGCACGGCTTCTTCAAGGCCGGGCTGTTCCTCGGCGCCGGTTCGGTCATGCACGGCATGAACGACGAGGTCGACATGAGGAAGTACGGCGGCCTCAGGAAGTACATGCCGATCACCTTCGTCACCTTCGGCCTCGGCTACCTCGCCATCATCGGCTTCCCGGGACTGTCCGGCTTCTTCTCCAAGGACAAGATCATCGAGGCGGCTTTCGCCAAGGGCGGGACCGAGGGCTGGATCCTCGGCGGCTGCGCCCTGCTCGGCGCGGCCATCACCGCGTACTACATGACGCGCGTGATGCTGATGACGTTCTTCGGCGAGGAGCGCTGGAGGCATCAGCCCACCCGGTCCCCCGAGGCGCCCAGCGCGGAGCCCGCGGCCGAGCACCAGGGCGAGCACGCGGAGCCGCACCCGCACGAGTCGCCCAAGGTCATGACGATCCCCATGATCGTGCTGGCGTTCGGGTCGGTCTTCGCCGGCGGGTTCTTCAGCATCGGCGACCGCTTCCTGCACTGGCTGGAGCCCGTCACCGGGCACTCGCACGGCGACTCACCGGTCAGCGCCCTGACGGTCACCCTGGCCACCATGGTGGTGCTCGTCGTCGGCGTGGCCGTCGCCTACGCCCAGTACGGCCGCCGCCCCGTCCCCGTCGTCGCCCCGCGCGGGTCGCTGCTCACCCGGGCCGCCCGGCGGGATCTGCTGCAGGACGACTTCAACCACGTCGTCCTGGTGCGCGGCGGGGAACACCTGACGCGCTCCCTGGTCTACGTCGACCACACCCTGGTCGACGGCGTCGTCAACGGCACGGCGGCCTCGGTCGGCGGCCTCTCCGGGCGGCTGCGCCGACTGCAGAACGGCTTCGTGCGCTCGTACGCGGTCTCGATGTTCGGCGGTGCGGCGGTCCTCGTCGCCGCGACCCTGCTGATGAGGGCGGTCTGATACCGATGTCCTTTCCTCTGCTGACAGCGACGGCGGCGCTCCCGGCGATCGGGGCGGTCGCCACGGCCGCCGTCCCGGCCGCCCGGCGCAACGCGGCCAAAGCGCTGGCCCTGCTGTTCTCCCTCGCGACGCTGGCCCTGGCGATCGTCGTCCTGGTCCGCTTCGACCCGGACGGCGGCCGCTACCAGCTCACCGAGTCCCACTCCTGGATCGCGGACTTCGGGGTCAGGTACGAGCTGGGCGTGGACGGCATCGGGGTCGCGCTCGTCGCGCTGACCGCGCTGCTGATCCCGTTCGTCATCCTCGCGGGCTGGCACGACGCCGACCCGCTGGAGACGGGCGACGCATCTCTCAGCAGCTTCGCTGCGGGGCGCTGGCGGCCGACGCAGGGCTTCTTCGCCCTGATCCTGGCCGTCGAGGCGATGGTGATCCTCTCCTTCGAGGCCACCGACGTCTTCCTCTTCTACATCTTCTTCGAAGCCATGCTCATCCCGATGTACTTCCTCATCGGCGGCTTCGGGGACCGTGCCCACGAGCACGGCGAGGAGGCGGCGTCCACGCAACGGTCGTACGCGGCCGTGAAGTTCCTCCTGTACAACCTGGTCGGCGGCCTGATCATGCTGGCCGCGGTGATCGGCCTGTACGTGGTCGCGGGGAACTTCTCGCTCGCGGAGATCGCCCAGGCCCGGGCCGACGGCACCCTCCACATGGCGACGAGCACCGAACGCTGGCTGTTCCTCGGCTTCTTCTTCGCCTTCGCGGTGAAGGCGCCGCTGTGGCCGCTGCACACCTGGCTGCCCAACGCCATGGGGGAGGCCACCGCCCCGGTCGCCGTCCTCATCACGGCCGTCGTCGACAAGGTGGGCACCTTCGCGATGCTCCGCTTCTGCCTCCAGCTGTTCCCGGAGGCGAGCAAGTGGGCGACGCCCGTCATCCTCGTCCTCGCGGTGATCAGCGTCGTCTACGGGGCGCTGCTCGCCGTGGGACAGCGGGACATCAAGCGCCTGGTGGCGTACGCGTCGATCTCGCACTTCGGGTTCATCATCCTGGGCATCTTCGCGATGACCAGCCAGGGCCAGTCCGGCGCGACGCTGTACATGGTCAACCATGGCATCTCGACGGCCGCCCTGATGCTGGTCGCAGGATTCCTGATCTCGCGGCGCGGCTCGCGTCTCATCGCCGACTACGGCGGTGTGCAGAAGGTGGCTCCGGTGCTCGCCGGCACGTTCCTGATCGGCGGTCTGGCGACGCTGTCGCTGCCGGGGCTGGCGCCCTTCGTGAGTGAGTTCCTCGTCCTGGTGGGCACGTTCGAGCGCTATCCGGCGATCGGCATCGTCGCCACCTTCGGCATCGTGCTCGCCGCGCTCTACACGCTGGTGCTCTACCAGCGGACGATGACCGGCCCGGTGAAACCCCAGCTCGCCGCGATGCCGGACCTGCGCGCGCGGGAGCTCGTGGTCGTCACCCCGCTGATCGTGCTGCTGATCTTCCTGGGCGTCTATCCGAAGCCCGTCACCGACATCGTGAACCCGGCGGTCAAGCAGACGCTGTCCGACGTACACAAGAAGGACCCCAAGCCCGAGGTGGAGGCGGCCAAGTGAGCGCATCAGCCGTCCACAGCCTGTGGACAACGGCGGCAGCCGCGACCGGACCGATCTCGAAGATCGACTCCCCGAAGATCGAATACGGGCAGTTGTCACCCACCCTGATCGTGGTGGGCGCGGCGATCATCGGGGTGCTGGTCGAGGCGTTCGTGCCGCGCAAGCACCGCTACTACGCACAGCTGTTCGTGTCCGTCGTCGCCCTGGTCGCGGCGTTCGCCGCGGTGGTCGCGCTGGCGGAGGGCGGGTACGGCACCACGAAGGCACGTATCGCGGCCATGGGCGCGATCGCGGTGGACGGGCCGGCTCTCTTCCTCCAGGGCACCATTCTGCTGGCCGCCCTGGTCGGCCTGTTCACCTTCGCCGAACGGCGCCTGGACCCCGAGGCACACGGCAACAGGGTCGACTCCTTCGCCGCCCAGGCGGCCTCCGTGCCCGGCAGCGAAAGCGAACAGGCCGCCGTCAAAGCCGGTTTCACCACGACCGAGGTCTTCCCGCTGCTGCTCTTCGCGGTCGCCGGCATGCTGGTCTTCCCGTCGGCCAACGACCTGCTGACCCTCTTCATCGCCCTGGAGGTCTTCTCTCTGCCCCTGTACCTCCTGTGCGCGCTGGCCCGCCGCAAGCGGCTCATGTCGCAGGAGGCCGCGGTCAAGTACTTCCTCCTCGGCGCGTTCGCCTCGGCGTTCACCCTCTTCGGCATCGCCCTGCTGTACGGGTACGCGGGATCGGTGTCGTACGGCACGATCGCGCAGGTCGTCGACGGCACCGTCCAGAACGTGAACCCGGCGCTCGCCGACACCATGGGCAACGACGCGCTGCTCCTCATCGGCACGGCGATGATCGTCATGGGCCTGCTGTTCAAGGTGGGCGCGGTGCCGTTCCACATGTGGACGCCCGACGTCTACCAGGGCGCGCCGACCCCGGTGACCGGGTTCATGGCCGCGGCGACCAAGGTGGCCGCCTTCGGCGCGCTGCTGCGGATCCTGTACGTCGTCCTGCCCGGCCTGCGCTGGGACTGGCGGCCGGTCATGTGGGGCGTCGCGATCGTCACCATGCTGGGCGGCGCGATCGTCGCGATCACGCAGACCGACATCAAGCGGCTGCTGGCGTACTCGTCCATCGCGCACGCCGGGTTCATCCTCGCGGGCGTCATCGCGACCACGCCGGACGGCGTCTCGTCCGTCCTCTTCTACCTGGCCGCGTACTCGTTCGTGACGATCGGCGCCTTCGCCGTGGTCACCCTCGTGCGCGACGCCGGCGGAGAGGCGACGCACCTGTCCAAGTGGGCGGGGCTCGGGCGCAGGTCGCCGCTGGTGGCGGCCGTGTTCGCGGTGTTCCTGCTGGCCTTCGCCGGCATCCCGCTGACCAGCGGGTTCGCCGGTAAGTTCGCCGTGTTCAAGGCGGCGGCGGAGGGCGGCGCGGCTCCGCTGGTCGTGGTCGGCGTGATCTCTTCGGCGATCGCCGCCTTCTTCTACATCCGGGTGATCGTGCTGATGTTCTTCAGCGAGCCGCGGCCCGACGGCCCGACCGTCGCCGTTCCCTCGCCGCTGACGATGGCGGCGATCGGCGTGGGGGTGGCGGTGACGCTGGTGCTCGGCGTGGCGCCGCAGTACTTCCTGGACCTGGCGAACCAGGCGGGAGTCTTCGTGCGCTGAGCCGCGGTGCCGCTGACCTGCGGTGGTCTGTCCGGTGGGCCCGGTTTCCCGCGAGGGAACCGGGCCCACCGGCGTATCCGCCACAAGGCCCGTCGCTTGTCCGCCCCCGGGGCCCATGGGCGTGTTTCGCCTCCGAGCCACCGCGTTCCCACCGGTTCGCGCCCCGCTGAGCCGGCCCGGGCGGGGCGGCCGGTTTCAGGGAGCGGCCACGCAGCGTCACCGGAAAGAGCCTGTGGATAACTCGGGCGCTGTCAGTCCGGACCCCTATCGTGGAGGCAGTGGTCGAGAGACGACGTACGGGGGACCAGTCGATGGGCGGGACGGGCGGGATCAGCGAGATGACAGGTATCACCGGGACACCGGAGCGGACCGAGAGCGAGGCGCTGGCCACGCTGCACCGGGTCTTCGGATACGACGCCTTCCGCGGCGAGCAGGAAGCGGTCATCGAGCACGTGGTGGCCGGTGGGGATGCGGTGGTCCTCATGCCCACCGGCGGCGGCAAGTCGCTGTGCTATCAGATCCCGGCGCTGGTCAGACCCGGTACGGGCATCGTCGTCTCCCCGCTGATCGCGCTGATGCAGGACCAGGTGGACGCGCTGCGGGCGCTCGGCGTGAACGCCGGGTTCATGAACTCCACGCAGGACTTCGACGAGCGGCGTGTGGTGGAAGCCGAGTTCCTCGCCGGTGAGCTGGACCTGCTGTATCTGGCGCCGGAGCGACTGCGTCTGCAGTCCACCCTCGACCTTCTGTCCCGGGGCAAGATCGCGGTCTTCGCGATCGACGAGGCGCACTGTGTGTCCCAGTGGGGTCACGACTTCCGCCCCGACTACCTGTCCCTGTCGCTGCTCGGCGAGCGCTGGCCGGACGTCCCGCGGATCGCGCTCACCGCGACGGCCACCCACGCCACGCACCAGGAGATCACCCAGCGGCTGAACATGCCGGCGGCCCGGCACTTCGTGGCGAGCTTCGACCGGCCCAACATCCAGTACCGGATCGTTCCGAAGGCCGACCCCAAGAAGCAGCTCCTGAGCTTTCTGCGTGAGGAGCACGCGGGCGACGCGGGCATCGTGTACTGCCTCTCGCGCAACTCCGTGGAGAAGACGGCCGAGTTCCTCTCCCGCAACGGCGTCGAGGCGGTGCCCTACCACGCCGGCCTGGATGCGGGCACGCGTGCGGCGCACCAGTCCCGGTTCCTCAGGGAGGAGGGCCTGGTGGTGTGCGCGACGATCGCCTTCGGCATGGGCATCGACAAGCCGGACGTGCGGTTCGTCGCCCACCTCGACCTGCCCAAGTCGATCGAGGGCTACTACCAGGAGACGGGGCGTGGCGGACGCGACGGACTGCCCTCCACCGCGTGGATGGCCTACGGCCTCAACGACGTCATTCAGCAGCGCAAGCTGATCCAGACCGGTGAGGGCGACGAAGCCTTCCGCCGGCGGGCCGGCGCGCACCTGGAATCGATGCTGGCGCTGTGCGAGACCGTCCAGTGCCGCCGCGGACAGCTCCTCGCCTACTTCGGCCAGGAACCGGACGCGGCGGGCTGCGGCAACTGTGACACCTGTCTGGCCCCGCCGGAGACCTGGGACGGCACCGTCGCGGCCCAGAAGGTGCTGTCGACGATCGTGCGGCTGCAGCGGGAGCGCGGGCAGAAGTTCGGCGCCGTGCAGATCGTCGACATCCTGATGGGCAAGCGCACGGCCAAGGTCATCCAGTTCGACCATGACCAGCTGTCCGTGTTCGGCATCGGTGAGGATCTCACCGAGGGCGAATGGCGCGGAGTGGTAAGGCAGTTGCTGGCCCAGGGCCTGCTCGCGGTCGAGGGGGACTACGGCACCCTGGTGCTGACGGAGGCCAGCGGGGCCGTGCTGCGCCGGGAGCGAGACGTCCCGCTGCGCAAGGAGCCGAAGAAGCCGTTGACGTCGAAGGCGTCGGGCTCCTCCTCGTCCGGCCGCGGCAAGGGCAAGGCCGCCGCCGTGGTCGAGTTGCCCGAGGAACTGCTGCCCGCCTTCGAGGCGCTGCGCGCCTGGCGCGCCGAACAGGCTCGGGAACAGGGCGTTCCGGCGTACGTCATCTTCCACGACGCCACGCTGCGGGAGATCGCCACGGCGTGGCCGACGTCGGTGGAGCAGCTCGGCGGTATCAGCGGCGTCGGCGAGAAGAAGCGGGTGACGTACGGCGAGGGTGTTCTGGCGGTCCTGACCTCACTGGGCGCAAGACCGGCCCCAGCCGCCGCGCCCCCCGCCCCAGCCGCCGCCGCGCCCGCCCGCACCCGTGCCCAACCGGATGCGAGCGATCCGGACCACTGGCCCGAGATGGACGAGGAGCCGGAACCCGAGGACTGGATATAGCGGCCCCGCCCTACAGGGCCCGCGTCGCGTAGGCCCGGACGTCGGCGTCGGCGTCCGTCGTCGCCGTGGCGAGGGCCGCCCGGGCTGCCGGGGATTCCCGGTGACGGGTCAGGGCCAGGACCGAGGCCTTGCGGACGTCGGCGTTCGGGTCCGCGAGGGCCTTGGCCAGGACCGGGACGGCCGTGTCGGGACGGGCCACGGACAGCGCGGTGGCCGCGCCGGCCCGTACCTGCCAGGCCGGGTCGGACAGCGCGGTCACGGCCCGGGCGGCCAGCGGCAGCGGGCAGCCGGTCGCTCCCAACGCCCCGTAGGCGGCAGCCCGCACGAGGGCGTCCGGGTCGCCGACGAGAGCCACGAGAGCCGTGTGCACGGCATCGGCCTCGGGAACGCCGCCCGCCGTCGCGCTTGCGCCCGCGCCGGGGACGGAGCCCGAGGCGGAGATGGTCGACGGGTCGGGGTGCGGGGCGGAGATGGTCGACGGGACGGAGCCCGGGACGGAGCCCGAGGCGGAGATGGTCGACGGGTCGGGGGGCGGGGCGTCGTGCGGGCGGTCGTCCAGGCGGCCGGCGGCCACCGTGGCGAGGGACTTGGCGATCGTGACACGGACCTCGCGGGACGGGTCGGCGGTGGCCGCACGGGCCAGTTCGTCGGCGGCGTCGACGGAGACCAGGGCGCGGACGGCCTCGATGCGGACGGCGATGTCGGCGTCGGCGAGGGCGCCGGCGAACAGGCCGGCGTCGCCCAGGCGCAGTGCGCGCAGCACGTCCAGGGCCGCGGCGCGCACCACGGGGTCGGACTCGGCCAGCGTGGCGGCGAGGCCGTCCCGCAGGGCGGGTTCGGGCGGCAGGGTCTCGACGAGTTCCCGCAGCGAGGCCGCGGCGGCCGCGCGCACCTCCGCGGCCGGGTCGCGCAGCGCGGCGGCGAGCGCGGGGCCGGTGCCCGAGGGCACCGTCTCGGTGAGGACGGCGACCGCCTCGCGCCGCACGGCGGGCGCCGGGTCGGTCAAGTAAGGGAGCAACGCGTCGAGTTCGGGCTCCTCCTCGGCGAGGGCCACGAGTTCGAGGAGCCGGGAGGAGGACCGGGGGGAGGAGGACGGCTCGGCTTCGGACGGGAGGCCTGGCCCGGACGGTGAAGACGCCGAGGCGCCGGCCGCCGCCGTGTCGGCCGCTTCCAAACCGGCCTCGGCGCCGGCGGCGACGGGCGCCACGTCCCGCGACCCGGCCGTGGCCACGTCCTCGGGGTGGACCTCGCCGATATGCCGCGAAGGGCCGCCGACGGGAGCGAACTCGTCGACCGGAACCAGATAGGGAGCCACGGGTCTGGCCGTGAACTCCATCGCACCGGAGGGGGACTTGTGCAGATCGAGATGGTGGAACCAGGAGTCGTCGTCGCGACGGGGGTGGTCGAGACGGTCGTGGTAGAGGCCCCAGCGGGACTCGGTACGGGCCAGGGAGGCGCGCGCGGCCATCTCCGCGCAGTCGCGGATGAAGGTGACTTCGGCGCAGCGCATCAGCTCGTGCGGGGTGCGGGCGCCCATCGCGGCGATGTCGTCACGCATCCGCTCGAAGGCCTCCAGGGCCAGCGACAGCCGCGCGCCCGACTTCGGCGGGGCCACGTAGTCGTTCACGAAGCGGCGCAGTTTGTACTCGACCTGGGGCTGCGGCGGACCGTCCGGGTTGCGCAGCGGGCGGTAGATCAGCTCGTGCGCCTCGCGCAGCTGGTCGGCGGGCAGCTCGCCGTCGTAGGCCGTGTACCGGGCCGCGTCCGCGCCCGCGAGGTCGCCGAAGACGAACGCGCCGATCATGTAGTTGTGCGGGACGCAGGCCAGGTCGCCGGCCGCGTACAGGCGGGGGACGGTCGTGCGGGCGTGCTCGTCCACCCGGACGCCCGAGGCCGAGTGGCCGCCGCACAGGCCGATCTCCGAGATGTGCATCTCGATGTCGTGGGTGCGGTAGTCGTGGCCGCGGCCGGAGTGGAAGGTGCCCCGGGTCGGGCGCTCGGTGGAGTGCAGGATCGACTCCAGGGCGGAGAGCGACTCCTCGGGCAGGTGGCTCAGCTTCAGGTAGACGGGACCGCGGTCGCTCGCCACCTCGGCCGCGAACTCGGCCATCATCTGCCCCGACCAGTAGTCGGAGTCGACGAAGCGTTCGCCATGCCGGTTGACCTGGTAGCCGCCGAAGGGGTTGGCGACGTAGGCGCAGGCGGGGCCGTTGTAGTCCTTGATCAGCGGGTTGATCTGGAAGCACTCGATGCCGGTCAGCTCGGCGCCCGCGTGGTAGGCCATGGCGTAGCCGTCGCCCGCGTTGGTCGGGTTCTCGTACGTGCCGTACAGGTAGCCGGAGGCGGGCAGTCCGAGGCGGCCGCAGGCCCCGGTCGCGAGGACGACCCCGCCCGCGCGGACGGTGACGAACCGCCCTGTGCGGGTGTTGAAGCCGACCGCGCCGATGGCGCGCCCGTCCTCGGGGGAGGTCAGCACGCGTACCGGCATCACCCGGTTCTCGATGCGGATCCGCTCTCGCATCTCGCGCCGCCGCAACTGCCGGTACAGGACCTTCTTGACGTCCTTGCCCTCCGGCATCGGCAGGACGTAGGAGCCGGAGCGGTGGACCTGGCGGACCGCGTAGTCGCCGTGCTCGTCCTTCTCGAACTTGACGCCGTAGGACTCCAGTCGCTGCACCATGGCGAAGCCGCGGGTGGCGGTCTGGCGGACGGTGGACTGGTCGACGATGCCGTCGTTGGCGCGGGTGATCTCGGCGACGTAGTCGTCGGGCTCGGCGCGGCCGGGCACGACCGCGTTGTTGACGCCGTCCATGCCCATCGCGAGCGCGCCGGAGTGGCGGACGTGGGCCTTCTCCAGGAGCAGCACGTCGGCGCCGCGCTCGGCGGCGGTCAGTGCCGCCATGGTGCCGGCGGTGCCGCCGCCGATGACGAGGACGTCGCAGGTCAGCTCCTCGGCGTCGCCGAGCGCGGGGATCTGCACAGGGGTGTCCACCGGGGTGCCTTTCAGGTGCTCAGTGAGGTCAGGACGGCACGCCGCAGGGCCACGCGCGCGAGGTCGTCGTGGGCGGCGCGGTCGCGCGGGCGGGGTACGTCCCGTACGGCGACGAGGCGGCCCGCGCCCAGGAGTGCCACGCGGTCGCCGAGGAACAGGGCCTCGTCCACGTCATGGGTGACGAAGACGACGGTCGCGCCGGTGCCGCGCAGCACGTCGACCAGCAGGTCCTGCATGCCGGCGCGGGTCTGGGCGTCGAGGGCGCCGAACGGTTCGTCCATGAGGACGGCGCGGGGGCCGGCGGCGAGGGCTCGGGCGAGTTGCGCGCGCTGGCGCTGGCCTCCCGAGACGCGGTGCGGCAACTGCCGCGCGCGGTCGGCGAGTCCGACCCGTTCGAGCCAGCCGGTGGCCTGCTTCCTGCGTTCCGTGCGCGGCGTGCCCCGGATGGCGAGGGGGAGTTCGACGTTGGCCAGCAGGGTGCGCCAGGGCAGGAGGGCGTCCTCCTGGAAGACGAGCGCGCGGTCAGCGGCGGGCCCGTCGATCGGTCGGCCGTCCTGCTCGACGGCGCCCGAGAGCGCGGGCAGCAGTCCGGCCAGGGTGCGCAGCAGCGTCGACTTGCCGCAGCCGGAGGGGCCGACGACGGTGAGGATCTCGCCCGGGGAGACGTCCAGGTCGACGTCGGCCAGGGCGGCGGCGTCGGGGCGGCCGAGGGTGGCCGTTCGCAGGGTGAGCCGGGTGCCGCGCACGGTGACGGCGGGGTTCTCGCCGGCGGCCGGGCCGGTGGTCGCGGCGGTGGCCGGACCGGTGGTCGCGGCGGTGGCCGGACCGCTGGGCGCGCCGCTCGTCTCGCGGGTGTCAGACGAGGTGCTCATCGCGCGCCTCCTCGGGCTCGGTTCCGGTTCCGGTGGGGCCGGCGGCGGAGCCCGCCGGAGCCGCGGCGGCCGGTGCGGGCCTCGGCGTCCGGGGCCGCCCGGCGGGGACGTACGACGTACGGGGCAGCCAGCGGGTCAGACGGCGGCCGAGGAGTTCCACGGCCGTGGAGGTGGCCCAGCCGAGCACGCCGATCGTGACCATGCCGACGAACACGCCCGGGTAGTCCACGACCGTGTAGTCCTGCCAGGTGCGGTAGCCGACGCCGTACTGGCCGGAGATCATCTCGGCGGAGATCACGCAGATCCAGGAGACGCCGAGGCCGACGGAGAGGCCTCCGAAGATGCCGGGCAGCGCGCCGGGCAGGACGACCGAGCCGAGGATCCGCCACCGGCCGCCGCCCATGGTGCGCACGGCCTCCTCCCAGCCGGGGGCCAGCGCGCGGACCGCGTGCCGGGTGGAGACCATGACCGGGAAGAAGGCGGCGGTGAAGGTGATGAAGACGATGCCCTGTTCGTTGGAGGGGAAGAGCAGGATCGCGACGGGGACCAGGGCGATCGCGGGGATGGGGCGGACGATTTCGAGGACCGGCCCGAGCAGGTCCTCGGCGAGCCGCGAGCGCGCCACGAGCACGCCCGTGGCCACGCCCACCACGGCGGCGAGAAGGAAGCCGGTGAGGATGCGGGTGAGGCTGTCGGTGAGGTCGGTCCAGTAGTCGTCGCCGGCCACCCGGTCGGCGAAGGTGCGGGCCACGTCCGCGACGGTGGGGAACTGCGAGAAGCGCAGCCACAGGTCGACGTCCAGGCTGGTCAGCAGCTGCCACACGCCCAGGGCGGCCGCGACCGACGCCACCCGCAGCGCATACCGGGTCACGACGCGCGCCCCAGGGCGTCGGCGTACGTGACGATCCGGGAGCCGCCGTGGCCGTCGACGTAGGCCTGTGCGGTCGCCGGGGCGACGAACGGCAGGAGTTTCGTGCCGTCGGCCACCCAGACGGCCTTGTCGGCGAACCACAGGGTGCCCGTGGTGGCGTCGGGGACGTACGCGGCGCGGATGCCGTCCTTGTGCCCGGCGACGTACGCGAGCAGTTCGGCCGGCGTCGCGAAGGCACGGGTCTGCGCAGCTCCGTCGGGCCACACCTCGCTCGCGGCGGGAGCGGGCTCGGCGGCGAGCTGCCGGGCGTAGGACGGGCCGAGCGCCTTCTTGACGTACTGGTCGTCGACGAAGGAGTCCACGTCGACGTCTCCGGTCAGCTTCGCCGCCTTGAGGACCGACACGTCCTCCTTGAGCGCGGAGACGAGCCGTGGTTTGACGGCGGGGTCGAAGGTGGAGATGCCGTGGGCGCCGTTGTACAGGTAGACGACCTCGGCGGGCAGGCCGGTGGCCTTCGCGACGCTCTCGGCGGCCGCCACGGGGTGCCCGTCGAGGTAGGCGGTGGCCTGCGCCTGCGCCTTGAGGAACGCCTCCAGCACGGCCGGGCGCTTCTTCGCGAAGTCCTCGCGGGCGGTCACGCCGTGGAAGGTCGGCAGGTCCAGCTGGGCGCCGTCGTAGAGGGCCTTCGCCTTGCCCTGGTAGGCGAGCAGACCGGGCCAGGCGACGAACTGCGAGAGCGCGTCCGCGCTGCCCGCGGTGAGCGCCGACGCGCCGACGGCGGGCTGCTGGTTGAGCTTCTCGATGCCGTCGTCGGGGTCGATGCCGGCGCGTTGCAGCGCCCGCACCAGGGTGCCGTCGGCGGCGGAGCCCACGCTCGTGGAGACCTTCCGGCCCTTGAGATCGGCGAGCGAGACGAGCGGGGAGTCGGGCGCGGTGACGATGGTGTTGAGGCCGCCGCGCAGGTTGTAGCCGGTGACCGACACCAGGCGGGTGGGCTTGCCGAGCTGTTTGCCGCGGGCCGCGTTGATCAGGAGCGGGAAGTCGCCCATCGAGCCGATGTCGATCTTCCCGGCGGTCATCTGCGCCGTGATGGGCGCGCCGGTGGCGTAGTCCTGCCAGTCCACCTTGTAGGTCTTGCCGTCGCCGAGGGCGTTCAGCTGCTTCTCGAAGTAGCCGAGGGAGCGCAGGAGCGTGCCTGCCGTGACCGTGTTGATGGTCTTGGACTGGTAGCCGACGGTGACCGTGACCGTGGAGCCGCTGCCGGCCTCGGCGCTGCCGCATCCGGTGAGGGGGAGCAGCAGGAGGGCGGCGGACGCGGCGGCTGTTCGGGGTTTCATCGGGATTCGGGCCTTTCACCGGAGCAGGTAGGGCATGTTGACCGTGACGGCTCCGGTGGGACAGCGGGCCGCGCACGGGCCGCAGTACCAGCACTCGTCGACGTGCATGTAGGCCTTGCCGTTGCTCTCGTCGATGGCGAGGGAGTCCAGCGGGCACATGTCCACGCACAGGGTGCAGCCGTCGATGCACTTCGACTCGTCGATGGTCACGGGCACGTCGGCCCGCTGGGGCGCCAGGGTCATGGCTGTCTCCAGAGAAGTCCCGGGGAAAGGGTTCAGAGCGAGCGGTGGAGCAGACCGCCCATCGAGATGCGGTCACCGCGGAAGCGGATGAACTCCAGGTCCACCGGCCGGCCGTCGGCGAGGTGGGTGAGGCGTTCGAGCATCAGGACGGCCGCGCCGCGCGGCGCCTCCAGGACGGCCGCGGAGTGGGCGTCCGCGTTCACGGCCTCCAGGGTGATCTCGGCGTGGCCGAGACGCTGCCCGGTGAGGGCTTCCAGGAGCCGGAAGACGTCGGTGTTCTCCAGGTCGGCTCCGAGCAGGTCGGCGCCGACGTCGAGCGGGATGTAGGTGAGGTCGAGGGAGAGGGGGAGGCCGCCCAGGCGGCGCAGGCGTTCGATGTAGAGGACGTCGGCGCCGGGCTGGACCTGGAGGCGTTCGGCGACCGGGGCGGGCGCGGCGACGGGGCCCACCGTGCGGACCTCGTTGGTCACGCGCCCGTGCTCGTGCAGGGTCTCCGCGAGGCCCATCAGACGGTCCAGACCGTGGGGGTATTTCTGTGCCACGACGACCGTGCCGACGCCGGGCAGGCGCTCCACCAGGCCCTCGGCGCGCAGCAGGTCGAGTGCCTGCCGGACGGTGTTGCGCGAGGCCCGGTAGTCGCCGGCGAGGGCCGACTCGTGGGGGAGCGTGCCCGCCGGGAAGCCGCCGGTGAGCAGTTGGCGGCGCAGGATGTCGGCGAGCTGACGGGCCTGGTCCGCGCGCAGCCGACGGCGCGCACGGTGGGCGGCGACGGTGGTCGCGCCCTGGCCGGCGTGCTCTCGGACACGGTCGCTGGATGGCATGGTTCGAACCATAGCGAGGAGGTAGGGAAACCTGTGTTGCCAGAGTGTTGCGCCACCTGCGGACACGTCAGAAAACGCGCTGACCTGCTAAAACACTGGATCGCCGAGCAAGATCTGCCAGCTCAGGACAACGCGGCCAGGCCCGGGACGAACGTGATCAGCAGGGGCAGGAGAGGCACCAGCGCGGCCGCCGTCGTCGTCAGCGCGCGCTGTCGTCGCAGCAGGCGCGGGGGCGGCTGGAGCAGCCGGTCCACGCGCTCGCCCAGAAGGCGGCGGCTGGAGGCGCAGGACAGCACGCCCCGGTGCTGGTTCAGCTCGATCAGGGCCAGCGCCGTCGTCAGGTGACCGCAGCGGCGCGACGCCGTGTCGTCGGCGGCCAGTTCGACCAGGCGGTGCGTCTGGTCGCAGAAGTGAGCGAAGAGCGGAACGCGGGGGAAGCCGGTGGCGAGGGCGGTGGACAGGTGGAGCAGCCAGTCGTGGTGGGCGCGGGCGTGGCCGCGCTCATGAGTGAGGACGGCGTCCAGCTGGTGGGAGGTGAGGCGGTGCAGCGCGCCGGTCGTCACGATCAACTGGGCCGGGCTGCCCGGCATCCACCAGGCGTCGGGGTACTCGTCCTCCAGGACGAGGAGCGGGCCCCGGGCCGGCGGCAGACCGGCGGGCAGGTCGGGGGCGCGTTCCCGCAGCAGCGCCCTGGCCCGGCCGCGGCGCCGGCGCGCCTCGAACAGCTCGCGGGCCAGCATCGCGGTGGTCCAGGCCGCCCCACAGGCCAGCAGCAGGGTCAGCGCCGTCGCCCACAGCGGGGCGGCGGACAGGTCGTACGCCTCGGTGACCGAGGGCGGCGCGGGGGCGAAGACCCGCGCGCGGACGGTGTGGAAGACGGCGGCGGCGCCCAGCACCAGGGCGGTCAGACAGCACAGCAGGACCGTGGCGACCAGGCACTGCCACACCCACAGTCCCACCACGGGCTCCCGCTCGGGCCACGCGGAGCGGGTGAGCGCACGCGGGGCCGGGACGGCAGCCGTCAGGGCGACGACGCTCAGCAGGAGCAGGCAGTACGTCATGCCGGCGGCTCCGGATCCTGGTCGGAAAGGGACGGGCGTGCCGGTTGCGCGCGGGTCCTGCCGCTCGCCCGCGTGCGCGCGGTCCGCCACAGGCGGCGGGCGCGGCCCGAGAACCGTGCCCGCCGCCAGTATGACGGCGGTTGCTCCGGGAGTCAGCCCACGACGACGCTCCGATTCGGCCGCGCCGAGACCGTGTCGGCCTCGCCGAGACCGGTCGGCGCAGGCGAGCCCCGGTCGGACCCGCCGGGTCCCGGGTGCCGGCGGGGCCCCGCACGGCGTCACCCCTGGCCGTGCCGCCCCCTTTTCAACTGGTGCCGCCCGGGCTTCGGCTCCGGCTCCGGCTCCGGCTTCGGCTCCGGCTTCGGCTCCGGCTCCGGCTCCGGCCCGGGCCTCGGCTCCGGCCTCGGCTCCGGCCTCGGCCTTGGCTCCGGCCTCGGCCTTGGCTCCGGACCCGGCCCCTGCCCCGGTTCCGGTTCCGGCCCCTGCCCCTGCCCCTGCCCCGGCTTCGGCTTCGGCTCCGGCCCCTGCCCCTGCCCCTGCCCCGGCTTCGGCTCCGGCCCCTGCCCCTGCCCCGGCTTCGGCTTGGGCTTCGGTTCCGGCCCCTGCCCCTGCCCTGGCTTCGGCTTCGGCTTCGGCTTCGGCTCCGGCCCCTGCCCCGGCTCCGGCCCGGGCCTCGGCTCCGGCTCCGGTTCCGGTCCCGGCCCCGGCCCCGGCGCTGTACGCCTCACCCGTCCGGGTCCGGGCGCTACCCGGGGATCACCCGTCCGCTCACTTCGCCCAGGCCCACCGGGACGCCGTCGGGGCCCGGGGCCCAGGCGGAGAGGGTCACCACGTCGCCGTCCTCCAGGAACGTCCTTTTGCCGTCGGGGAGTTCCAGCGGGTCACGGCCGTTCCAGGTCAGCTCCAGGAGGGAGCCGCGCCGGTCCGGCTCGGGGCCGCTCACCGTGCCCGAGCCGTACAGGTCGCCGGTGCGCAGGGACGCGCCGTTGACGGTGAGGTGGGCGAGCTGCTGGGCGGCCGTCCAGTACATGGTGGCGAAGGGCGGCTCGGAGACCGTGTGACCGTTGAGCGCGACGGAGATCCGCAGGTCGTAGCCGGCGGGTTCGGCGGCCGTGTCGTCCAGGTAGGGGAGGAGGGGATGGGTGCGCGCCGGGGGCGCCACCCGCGCGTCGTCCAGCGCGTCCAGCGGGGTGATCCACGCCGAGACGGAGGTCGCGAACGACTTGGCGAGGAACGGGCCGAGGGGGACGTACTCCCACGCCTGGAGGTCACGGGCCGACCAGTCGTTGAGCAGGCACAGACCGAACACGTGCTCGCGGAAGTCGCCCAGCGCGACCGGGCTGCCCTGAGGCGAGGGCACGCCGACCACGAAACCGACCTCGGCCTCGATGTCGAGCCGCACGGACGGGCCGAACACGGGGGCCGGCTCGTCGGGCGCCTTGCGCTGTCCCGAGGGCCGCACGACGTCCGTGCCGGAGACGACGACCGTCCCGGACCGCCCGTGGTAACCGATCGGCAGATGCTTCCAGTTGGGCAGCAGGGTGTCGGCGGTGTCCGGGCGGAAGATCGCTCCGACGTTTCGCGCGTGGTGCTCGGAGGAGTAGAAGTCGACGTAGTCGGCGACCTCGAACGGGAGGTGCAGGGTCACCGCCGAGAGGGGACGGAACAGCGGCTCGACGGCGGCGCGGTGCGACGGGCTCGTCACCCACTCCGTCAGCTCTCGGCGCACCTGCGTCCAGACCGTGCGGCCCGCCGCCAGCAGTGGGTTCAGGTTCGGCGCGGCGAGCAGCCCGGCGTGCGGCGAGCCGAGCGCGCGGGCCGCGGCTCCCGCGTCGAGGACGTGGCCGCCGAGCCGGACGCCGACGGTGCGCTCCGCGGAGCCCGGCAGCGAGAAGACGCCGTACGGCAGGTTGTGCGGACCGAAGGGATCGCCCTCGGCAAGGTCGAAGGGGGGCATCGGGTACTGCCTCTCTTTCGTGCGCTCTTGGTGCTCGCCTGGTGTGCTCGCCGGACGCCGGGCGGATGTCGCGCGGGTGCGTCGAGCCGCGCCACACGTTACGGCCGACCTCGGCGAAGCGACACGGGACGGGACCGTCGAGGCGGAGAAGGCGGACGACGCCCTCGAGGCGGACGAGGCAAGAGCGCGTGAAACCGTCCGCTGCCAGGTACCGGCGTACCTGGTGTCCTGGCGCACGGGCACAGTCGGCGATCTGGCAGAAAACCGTTGCTTTGATCCAGCCGTCAACCACAACGTGTCAGTCAACGAAGGGGAGTTGACAGAACAGGGAAGGACTTGGCCGCTGTTCGGGCGGCGTCGAACCGGAGGGGTGCGGCATCCGTATTCTCTGATCATGGCCGCACCCCTCGCATATGCCGCGCGCACCGCGTACTCCCTCATCGCCACCGACCTGGACGGAACGCTGCTCCGCGGCGACGACACGTTCTCCGACCGGTCGCTCGACGCGCTCGCGCGGGTGGCGGTCGCCGGCGCACGCCACCTGGTGGTGACGGGCCGCCCCGCGCCCCGCGTGCGGTCGCTGCTCGACCGTCTGCACAGCAGGGGGCTCGCGGTGTGCGGACAGGGCGCGCAGTTGTACGACGCCGGCGCGGACCGCCTGCTGTGGTCGGTCACCCTGGACCGGGAACTGGCGGAGACCGCGCTCGGCAAGATCGAGGCGGAGGTGGGGCAGCTGTACGCGGCCGTCGACCAGGACGGCGTCGACGGGCTGACGCTCATCGAGCCGGGCTACCGGATGCCGCACCCCACGCTGCCCGCCCTGCGCGTCGGCCATCGCGACGACTTGTGGTGCGAGCCGATCAGCAAGGTGCTGCTGCGCCACCCGTTCCTGTCCGACGACGAGTTGGCGGCGACGGCCCGCTCGGTGGTCGGCTCGCTCGCCACCGTCACCATGTCGGGGCCGGGCACGGTGGAGCTCCAGCCCTGCGGCGTCACCAAGGCGACGGGACTGGCCCTGGCCGCCGAACACCTGGGTCTGCGGCCCGAGGACACCGTCGCCTTCGGGGACATGCCCAACGACATCCCCATGTTCGACTGGGCCGCGCGCGGGGTCGCGATGGCCAACGCGCACCCCGAACTCAAGGCGGTGGCCGACGAGGTCACGACGTCGAACGAGGACGACGGCGTGGCCGTCGTCCTCGAAAGACTGTTTCCGTGAGCCCAGGCCCCGTCAGTACGCGCTGAAGACGTTGTCGATGGAGCCGTAGCGCGCGGCCGCGTAATTGCAGGCGGCGGTGATGTTCGCGACCGGGTCGTAGGAGTCCCAGGACGTGCCGTCGACGTGGTAGGCGCGGAAGGTCGGGTCGATGACCTGCAGCAGCCCCTTGGACGGGATGCCCGCGGCTGCGTTGGAGTCCCAGAGGTTGATGGCGTAGGGGTTGCCGGAGGACTCGCGGATGACGTTGCGGTAGATGCCGTTGTACGTCCCCGGGATGCCGTGCTGCGCCATGACGTGGAGCGAGGCGCGGATCCACCCGTCGAGGTTGTTGGCGTATCCCAGGCTGGAGGCGGTGGCGACGGTCGGGGTCGCGGCGGAGGCTCCGGTGGCTCCGATCAGCGGGAGCGCCAGCACGGCGACTCCGGTGCCGGCGACGGCGAGCTTGCGGGCGAGGCGGGCGGTGCGAGTGCGGCGGTGAGCGGCAGCGGGCATGACGAATTTCCTCTCCAGCGCCTGCGAGGTGAGCTGTCGGGTTCGGGCGGGGAGCTGCCCGGTCGCGTCCTCGACGGTCGCGACTTCACCCCGAGCCGCAAGCGCATGTCCGAAACATCCGGAAAATCCGGGATGTTAGGAACACCCGCTGCGGCGACTTACCTGGTTCCCCCGCTCCTGCCGTGCGTTATCGATGGGTGTCATGGGCGGCGGCAGGATTAGGCGTCCGCCCGACAGGCCGGGAACGTATGCGAGAGCACATGTCCGGAACAAGTAGCGGATTCACAGATCACCCCTATTGACCTTGGTCTGTGGCCTATGGGGTGCTTGATCCTTTGTGGGTGCAAAGCGTCAACTTGCTTGAGGGATGCGGAGGATCGGTGAGGATCGGTGAAGGAGGGGTGGACGGGGACCGGCCCGGCCGAGTGAGCCAACTCACCAGCCTCCACAAGGGCGGCGAAACGGGCATTAAGCCCAACTCATGCTTAAACGAGCGGGGATGAGCTGACGTCTCCGTCGCCGTCTCGCGCCACCCGGCTCGGCGTCGCCCGCGCCCCGTCCTTTCGGACTCGAGTCGCATCTGGGGGAGCGGGATCCGCGGTGCGCACGTGATAGTCGTCACGCCGGACGGGGTGAAGCGGGTGAGGGGTGCGGTGAGGGCGTGGGCCGGAACGAGGCGGTCCGGAGGGCGCGGGGGTGAGGGGCGTGCCGCCGGTCCCGGATGCGGGAGGGCGGAGGCGCGGAAGCTTCGGTATGCGCCTGGACGCCGGGACGTCTGGATGCCCGGACGTCTGGACGCCTGGACGCCGGGACGTCTGGATGCCCGGACGCCTGGACGCCGGGACGTCTGGACATCTGGATGCCCGGAAGGACCCGGACGGCCCGGAAGGACCGGACGCCCGGAAGGGACCGGGCGCCCGGACGCCTGGGTCGTGGGCGGGGCCGGGGCGGAGTACCGGGTTCCGGGGTCGGCCGTTCCCGCGGCGGCTGCGGTGCCGGGGGGCCGCGAGCATGAAACGCTACTCCCGGGTAATCCGATGGATGTCCGTGCATATGAGCTGATCAGGAACTTAGCGGGTGTAATCCGGTACCGCCCGGCCTGAGGGAGGCACCCGCTGGGCGAGTCCATTCGAGCCTGGGGGACGTGGGGGCTATCGGTGATCGAAACGTGACCGGATACGCTGACTTGAGTGAGGGCAGCGACCTATCGACAAACCGCGTAATCGCCAGTGGACACCAGCAGACAGGAGACCCCTCGTGACCGTCGTCGGGCCGTTCGGGCTGAGCGTGCGGGACCAGGCTCTGGAAGCCGATGTCCAGGCCGGATTGGCGGCTGTCGAGGAAGGCTTGCTCGAAGCCACCAAGAGTGAGGTCCCCTTCATCACGGAGGCCGCCCAGCACCTCGTGCGGGCGGGCGGAAAGCGGTTCAGGCCGCTGCTCGTGGTGCTCGCGTCGCAGTTCGGGGACAAGTACGCGCCGGGTGTCGTGCCCTCGGCCGTGGTGGTGGAGCTGACCCACCTGGCCACCCTGTACCACGACGACGTCATGGACGAGGCCGCCGTGCGGCGCGGGGTGCCCAGCGCCAACGCCCGCTGG
Organism: Streptomyces sp. NPDC058291; assembly: GCF_042880855.1. Classification (NCBI taxonomy): domain Bacteria; kingdom Bacillati; phylum Actinomycetota; class Actinomycetes; order Kitasatosporales; family Streptomycetaceae; genus Streptomyces; species Streptomyces sp. NPDC058291. Next base: position 19,574 of record NZ_JBHVYK010000009.1, on the reverse strand, counting down.
GGCAACTCCGTCGCCGTCCTCACGGGTGACTTCCTCTTCGCCCGCGCCTCCCACATCCTGGCCGACCTCGGTCCGGAGGCGGTGCGCGTGCAGGCGGAGGCGTTCGAGCGGCTGGTCACCGGCCAGATCCTGGAGACGGCCGGCCCGACGGACGGCCGGGACCCGGTCGAGCACTACCTCGACGTGCTCGGCGGCAAGACGGGCTCGCTGGTGGCGGTGGCCTGCCGGTTCGGCGCCATGATGTCGGGCGCCGACGAGACGGTCGTCGACGTCCTGACACAGTACGGCGAGCGGCTGGGCGTCGCGTTCCAGCTGGCGGACGACGTCCTGGACATCGCGTCCGACTCGCGCGAGTCGGGCAAGACGCCCGGCACGGATCTGCGCGAGGGCGTTCCCACGCTGCCGGTGCTGCGGCTGCGGGAGCGGGCGGCACGGCTGGCGCTGCCCGAGGACATCGCGCTGTGCGAGCTGCTGGACTCCGACCTGAGCGACGACGCCCGGCTCGACCAGGCCCTGGAGGCGCTCCGCGCCCACCCGGCGCTGGAGCAGGCCCGCCGGGACGCGGTCCGGTACGCCAAGGACGCGCGCTCCGCCCTGGCGCCGCTGCGGGAGTGCGACGCGAAGGCCGCCCTGATGGAGCTCTGCGACGCGGTGGTCCACCGAGCGGGCTGACCCCCGCCGGTGGCGCGGGCGCCCGACCGGTGGCTCGGGTGCCCGGTCGGCGGCGCGGGTCCCTGGCCGGTGGCTCGGGTCCCCGGTCGGCGGCGCGGGTGCCCGGCCGGTGGCTCGGTGTCCGGGCTCGGACGAACCGGCGCTGTCGTCCTCCCCGCCTCTCCCCGCCTCCCCGCCTCTCCCCGCCACCCCGCCCCTCACCGCCTCCCCTCCGGTTCTGTCCCTCGGTTCTGTCCCTCCCCGCCCCGGCCTCGGTCGTCTCCCCACACCGCACCCCTACGGGTAGGGGCTGTCGTATCGGGGTCGTGTCATACCGCAGGAGTACGCGGAGTTGAGTCCACGGGTTGACGCTTGTGCGTGGCTGATTTGGTCAGATGGGGACTACGGAAAACACCACTCCTCACCGATTGGGGTGAGAATGGCGGCTTGGGGCGGGGAACGCAGCGTGAGATGACCAGCCGCCGCCGACGACGGAGGTAAGGCACACATGGCACCGAAGGCATCCGACGACACCGTGACCGGCGGGGAGGCGACCGGCGGGGAGGCCGACGACCTGCGCCTCCGACGCCGCAAGGCCGCGCGGTACATCGTCCCGGTCACCGTGATCGGTGTCGCCGCGGCGACGATCGGGCTCGTTCCGGCACTCGCCGACTCGGGCGACCCCGACCTGCCGAAGATCACCGCACAGCAGCTCCTCGACAAGATCGCCGCCTCGGACGTGGAACAGCTGTCCGGAACGGTGAAGATCACCACCGACCTCGGGCTGCCCGACCTCGGCGGGCTGGAGAGCGGGCTCCTCTCCGGAGCCGCGCAGGGCGACGACGGTTCGTCCGCCGACCCCTCGGCCAAGCTCACCGAGCTCGCCTCCGGCACCCACACCCTGCGCGTCGCCGCCGACGGCCCGGACAGGCAGAAGGTCTCGCTGCTGGAGAAGGCCGCCGAATACAGCGTCATCCACAACGGCAAGAACGTGTGGGGGTACGACAGCGGCTCCAACGAGGTCTACCACTCCACCGTCGACGAGAGCGCGGGCAAGGGCTCCGGCACGGCGGAGACGCCGGTTCCCGCCACGCCCAAGGACCTCACCGAGGACGCCCTGAAGGCCGTGGACGACACGACGTCCGTGACGGTCGACGGCACCGTCCAGGTCGCGGGCCGTGACGCCTACAAGCTGCTCGTCGAGCCGAAGCAGTCCGGCTCCACGGTCGGTGCGATCAGCGTGGCCGTCGACGCAGAGACGGGCCTGCCGCTGAAGTTCACGCTGACCCCGGCGAGCGGCGGCGCCGCCGTCGTGGACGCGGGCTTCACCCAGGTCAGCTTCGCCAGGCCCGCCGCGTCCACCTTCGACTTCACCGCCCCCAAGGGCGCGAAGGTCACCGAGGGCGGCGCGGCCGCCAAGGGCGGGGACGGCGACGAGGGCGGCAAGGGAGCCAGGCCGGCTCCCGGGCACGGCGGGTCCGACGGCTTCGCCGGGGGCTTCGGCGGCGCGGCCGGTCCCGCGGGCCTCGACGTCATCGGCGAGGGCTGGACGTCCGTCGCGACCTTCGACACCGGCGGCGAGGGTGTGCCCTCGGGGTCCGGGGCCGGCGGCGACCTCGGCGGCGACCTCGGCGGCTTCCTGGGCTCCTTCGGCGACAAGGTCAGCGGCAAGTTCGGCTCCGGCACCGTCTTCTCCACCCGCCTGGTCAACGCCCTGATCACGGACGACGGGAAGGTCTACGCCGGAGCGGTCACCAAGGACGCGCTCGTGAAGGCGGCGAACACCGGAAAGTGACGCGGGCGCCGGGGATCCGGCAGCCACGAACCAGCCGGCGGCCGGGAACCACCCGGCGGTCGGCTGGGACGGCCGGGGGCGACGGAATCGGTGAGGGAGGTCGAGGGTGGCGGAGTCGGCGGCGGACCCGGCTGCGGAGTCGGCGCGGGAGTCCGCGGACGACGGCGCCGTCATCCGCACCCGCGCCCTCACCAAGCGCTACCGCGGCGGCCAGCTCGCCGTCGACGGCCTCGACCTGACCGTCCCGGCGGGCAGCGTCTTCGGCTTCCTCGGCCCCAACGGCTCCGGCAAGACCACCACCATCCGCATGCTGATGGGGCTCATCGAGCCCACGGCCGGCTCGGCCCGCGTCCTGGGACACCCCATGCCGCGGGCCGCTCGCGCCGTGCTCCCGCACGTCGGGGCGCTCATCGAGGGACCCGCCCTGTACGGCTTCCTCTCCGGCCGCGACAACCTGCTCCGTTACGACGCCGCCGACCCGACCGCCGACCCGCGCACCCGGCGGGCGAGGGTCACGACCGCGCTGGAGCGGGTGGGGCTGACGGCCGCCGCCGGCAAGAAGGCGAAGGCGTACTCGCTCGGCATGAAACAGCGGCTGGGCCTGGCGGCCGCCCTGCTCCAGCCCCGCCGCCTGCTCGTTCTCGACGAGCCGACCAACGGCCTGGACCCGCAGGGCATGCGGGAGATCCGCTCGCTGGTCCGGGAGCTGGCCTCGGAGGGCACCACCGTCTTCCTCTCCTCGCACCTGCTCGACGAGATCGAACAGGTGTGCACCCACGCGGCCGTGATGGCGCAGGGCCGGCTGATCGTCCAGGGCTTGGTGGCGGACCTCGCGGCGGGCGCCCGGGGCCGGCTGGTCGTGACGACCCCGGATCCAGCCGACGCGGCCCGGGTGCTGAAGGAGCACGGTGTGGGCGATGTCGTCCTGGCGGAGGACCGGGTCAGCGCGGAGGCGCCGCCCGCGGACCGTGATCTCGCCGATCTGAACAGCGCGTTGGTGACGGCGGGGGTGCGCGTGCGCGGCTTCACCGTCGAACGCGCCTCCCTTGAGGACGCGTTCGTGGCTCTCACGGGGGAGGGGTTCGATGTCGCGGGCTGAGAGCGGGGTGGCCGACGACCGGAACCCGGCCTCGACCCCGACCGGGGCCTCACCGATTTCCCGGAATTCCAACCCCGGCGGGACCTCCCGGAATTCCGCCATCGCCGGGGTCTGCGGAACCTCCCCAGCTTCCGGGACCTCCCGGCCTTCCCGGGCCCGGTTCTGGACCTTCGGGATCCTGCGGAGCGAACTGCTGACCACTTTCCGGCGCTGGCGCACCCTCGCCCTGCTGGGCGTGCTCGCGGCCGTGCCGGTCCTGGTGGGGATCGCCGTGAAGATGGAGACGAGCGACGGGCCGTCCGGCGGGCGCGGCGGCGGGGGAGGGGGCGGCGCGGGCCCCGCGTTCATCGCGCAGGTCACCAACAACGGCCTGTTCCTGGTCTTCACCGCGCTGGCGGTGACCCTGCCGTTCTTCCTGCCGATGGCCGTCGGCGTCGTCGCGGGCGACGCGATCGCCGGCGAGGCGAACGCCGGCACCCTGCGCTACCTCCTGGTCGCCCCGGCCGGCCGCACCCGGCTGCTGCTGACCAAGTACGCGACCGTCATGATCTTCTGCCTGGCCGCCACCCTCGTGGTCGCGCTCTCGGCGCTCGCGGTCGGAGCGCTGCTCTTCCCGCTCGGCGATCCGACGACGATCTCCGGCACCCGGATCGACTTCGCGGACGGCCTGCTCCGGGCGCTGCTGATCGCCGTGGTCGTCGCCGCGTCGCTGACCGGCCTGGGGGCGCTCGGGCTGTTCGTCTCCACGCTCACGAGCAGTGGCATCGCGGCGATGGCGACGACCGTCGGTCTGCTGATCACCGTCCAGATCCTCGACCAGATCCCCCAGCTCCACGCCCTGCAGCCGTACTTCTTCTCGCACTACTGGCTGTCCTTCGCCGACCTCATGCGCGAGCCGGTCTACTGGGACGACCTGCAGAAGAACCTCGGCCTGCAGGCGCTCTACGCGGCCGTCTTCGGCTCGGCGGCCTGGGCGCGCTTCACGACGAAGGACGTCACGGCGTAGGGCTGGGGGGCTCAAGCGGCTCGGGGGCTCAGGCGGTTTCGTGCGGGAAACGGGCCGGCGGCGCCTCCCGCGCGAAGAACGTCTTCGCGTTCGCCAGCGCCTCCGTGTCCGACAGGACGTCCCCGGGCTTGCTGCCGTTGCCGAGCAGCACTCCGCCGAAGCGCATCCTCAGGTAGGCGGCCGAGTTGCGGAGTGTGCCGGCGAGCGGGTCGGCCACCGCGGGCTCGCCGTCCGCGAGCACGGTGACGCCCCAGAGGGTGCGCCCGGCGAGGGCCGCCCTGAAGTCGAGACCGGGGGTGCGCAGCCAGCCCGCCCAGTGGTCCAGGTAGCGCTTGGTCTGGGCGGAGACCGAGTACCAGTAGAGCGGGGACGCGATCACGATGTCCGTCGCGGCGAGGGTGGCGTCGAGCAGCAGTGCCGTGTTGCCCGCCGTGGGCCGGACGCGGTCGCTGTCGTGCCGCAGGTCCTCGAAGTCGGGCAAGGGGTGGCGGGCCAGACTGATCCACTGCTGCTCCACGTCGGCGGGCAGCTGCTCGGCGGCCGCGCGGGCCAGTGCCTCGGTGTTGCCGTCCGGACGGCTGCTGCCCAGTACGAACAGGAAACGGCGACGCGTCATGATGATCCCCCAGGTAGTAAGCGTACGAGGGTAGTCTGCACCTGCATTATATGTGTGCGCAAGTAGTTAGCCTCAGTCCCGGCGGCGTCGCGTCTCCGCGGCTCGGGCGGTCGCCAGCAGGGTCGTCTCCTCGCCCCGTGCCGCGACGATCTGCAGCCCCACCGGACAGCCGTCCGCCCCCAACCCCGCCGGGACGCTGATCGCCGGATGTCCGCTCAGGTTGAACGCCCAGGTGAGCGCCGTCGAGTAGCGGTCGCCCGGACCCTCGTGGCCGTGCGCCTCATTCGGGGTCGTGGGCGTCAGCAGCAGCTCGGCGCGGGCGAAGAATCCGGCCAGCAACCGGTCGTTCACCTCCCGGACCCGTGCGGCCGCGGACAGATCCGCGCCTTCGGTGCGCAGCGCCAGCCAGGCCGGGGCCGGGTCCCGCAGCCGCACGGGCGCGTCGCACGGCGGCAACCTGATGACACCGGCGTCGGCGAGGCGCCGGGCGGCGGCGCGGGCGGCGGCGAGCGGCCCGGGGTCGGGACCGGCGAAACCGAGGTCGGGGGAGAAGGCGGCGGTGACCGGCTCCGGGGGAAGCCGCTCCGGGTGACGCCGGTCCAGGGGAGGCGGATCCGAGGGCCGCCGTCCCGGGGGCTCGCCTTCCAGGGTCATCGCCCTCCAGTACGCCTCGGCGTCCGCCGCGTACCGCACCAGCACACCGGCCGCAGTCAGCCCCGTCCGCTCCGACGCCGTCGGTCCCGTCCGGTCGGGCGGCATCGGTCCCGTCCGGTCGGGCGGCATCGGTCCGTCGCCGGCGTCCGGGGGCGTCGGCCGTCCGTTCGTGACCTTCAGGCCGAGCACACCGCACCAGGCGGCCGGGATGCGCACCGACCCCGCCCCGTCGCTGCCGGTCGCCATGGGGACGAGTCCCGCGGCCACCGCTGCCGCCGAGCCGGCCGAGGAACCGCCCGGTGTGCGGTCGACGCGCCACGGGTTGACGGTCCGACCGTGGGCCCCGAGGCCCCAGGTCTGCCAGGAAGTGCCCGGGCCCGGCACCGAGGTCGCTCCCACGGGCACGCATCCGGCGGCGATCAACGGTCCCGCCGTCCGCAGGCCGTGACGTCCTTTCACGCCGATCGGCACGCCGGCCAGCGGCAGCCGTTCACCCGACGCGACCCGTAGGCCGACCTCACGGGCGCACGCCCGCGCCCGCTCCTCCCACACCTCGGCGAAGGCGCCCAGGAAGGGGTCGGCCCGGGCGATCCGTGCGAGCGCCTCGTCGACGACGTCCACGGCCCGCAGTCGCCCCGCCCGCACGGCCGCGGCGATCTCCACCGCCGGGAGCCACTCCTGGAAGCCGCTCTGCGGAACCACTCCGGGCCACCCCCCTGGATCCGGGCCCGGGGCTGCGGCCGTCAGCGTGTCCTTCCGCCCGCCGCTCCGGTGAGCCGGGCCAGCGGGGCCGTGTCCCGCGGCGGAGCGCCGGCCAGGTCGCCGAGGCGCCAGTCGGTCACCCACGGGACCCGGTACACGTCGATGGCGGACTCGATCGCCCGCACCCGCTGCGCGAGCGGCCGGGGCAACCGGCCCGGCGCGTCCGCCACGAGCACGACCGAGTCCAGGTCGAGCCCCGCCGGGGCCTCCCCGCGCCGGAAGGCCTCCAGGGTCCGCAGGACGGACTCCAGCCCCGCCGCATGGGTGCGGGCGACCAGCAGCACGGACGGCGGTTCGCCGGCGCCGGGCCACTGGCGGCCGCTGTCGTGGCCGCCGTAGACCGCGGCGAGCGTGGTGCTGCCGGCTCCGCCGTGCGTGGCCACCCACGAGAAGCGTCGGGGCGTCGCGGCGGAGGCGTACGGCATCGGCGCCGGTTCCGGATCCGGTACGGTCACCGGACCGCGGATCCAGATCTCCGGTCCCCGCAGCCCGTCCGTCGTCCCCATCCCGGTGTTCCTCCCACTCGTCGCCGTCCCTCCGGGGGACGCCCCCGATCCTGGCGGTCCCGGAAGGCCCCCCGGGAGAGGGACGTGAGTTCCTGGAACGAGGCTGTGACGTCGCGGTGACGTGAGGATCGGCAGCGCTCGGAGAGACTCAACAGTACGTGTACACGTACACGGACCTGGACGACCGGATCGTGACGGCGCATCCGAGTGAGGAACCGATGTCTCGACTCAGCCGCGAGAAGAAGCGGGAACAGAAGTACGTCGGCGGTGTGGCCGCCGGCGTGGCGCCGCTCGACGTCCACGTCCGCGGGGGCGGGACGGCGACCATAGGCGGCGTGCCCGTCGTGGCGGCCGACGGCGAGGAGATCCAGCGCGCGGTGCTGAGCCGCCTCCACCGCATCGCCCTCGCCACCGGACACCCGGTCCTCGCCGCGGTGCACGACGAACGCATCGGCTACGTCGTCCCCTTGCGCGTGGAGACCGACGGCTCCAGTCACTTCACCGCGGAACCCCGGCGAACGCAGGCCCTGCCCCACGCGCCGGCTCCGGTCGCGCCGTCGGCACCGGCCGCGGTTCCCGCCCCGCCGCCGGCCGCACCCTCAGCCCCGGCCGGGACGCGGGAGGGGGAGGCGGGCTCGGACGGGCGAGGCGTCGACTCCGCCCCCGCGGTCTCCGACGAGCCGCGGACGTTCCCGCCGGGCCGCGACAAGGCCACGCACCTGCTGCGCAAGGTGTCCGAGCCGGTGCGGGACGCGACCCCGACGTTCCCCCTGCGCGCGGTGCCCGAGCCCGAGCCGACCCCCGAAACGACGACGGAACCGGAGGTCCAGGACGCGGTCGCCCCGCTCGGCACGGTCACCGCCCCGACCGGCGTGTTCGGTCCGCCCCCAGCGATGGACGAGCAACCGGATCCCGACACCACCCCGGACCTCGACACCACCTTCGGCCTCACCGCCACCCCGGCCCCGCCGCCCCCCGTCTCCACTCCCACTCCGCTCCCGCTGCCCGGGCCCGCCGCCTCCCTCTCCGCCGGGGCCGCCGCTCCCGCGGCCGCTGCCGCGTCGGCTCTCAACCCCCTGCTCCCCGACGGACTCGTCTCCGATCACGACCCCGACTTCAGGCCCACCCCCGCCCGCGGCTTCGACGCCGTCGCGGAGGCGGTGCTCGGGGACGACCCCCGCACCCTGCACGGCGTCGGCGCCGCACCCGCCCTCCTGGGGGAGCCGATGGCGCAGATCAACGAGGCCGTCCGGGCGGGCCGCACGGACACGGCGGCCGCGCTCGCGGAGCGCACCGTGCTGGAGGCGTCCGGGACGCTGGGACCGGAGCACTTCGAAGTGCTCCGGCTGCGCGAACTCATGGCGTACATCGCCTACCTGGCGGGCGATCCGCTGCGCGCCTTCCACGTCTCCCTCGACCTGGCGCGCATCGGCCGCCGAGCCGGTGACGCGGAGGCCGCGTACGGCAACGTCCAGAGCGCGGCGACGGCCTGGCGTGCCGTGCGCGACCCGCTGCAGGGACTGAACCTGGGGACCGAGCTCCTCGCCCTGTGGACGGAGCTCGCCGCCGAGGAGGGCCCGGCCGCCGACGACGTCGACGAGTTGGAGTCGGCCCGTGCGCGCATGCTCCGGCTGGCCGAACGCGCCCGCAGGGCAGGCGCGTAGCGGCCGACCGTACGATCCCCGCTCCTTGTGCCCGTCCCCGCCCCGGCCCCGTCCCCGACCCCACCCTCCTGCCCGGCCCCCGGTCAGGAGTTCCGGTCAGGGGACAGCGTTCAGGGGCCAGGGGACAGGTGGCACGGGACAGGTGACAGGGCCAGGAGTCAGGGGCCGAGCGGTCAGGACGACAGCGTCCAGACCGCGTAGGCGACGGCGTCCGCGTGACGGTTCAGGGCGGTGTCGTTGATGTTGGCGGAGGTGTCGCAGGAGGAGTGGTAGCAGCGGTCGAAGGCCTGTCCGGCCGTGCCGCCCCACTTGGCCGCCTGCGCCGCCGTCTTGACGTAGTCGGCGCCGCTGAACAGTCCTCCCACCGGGATGCCCGCGTTCTTGAAGGGGGCGTGATCGGAGCGGCCGTCGCCCTCGGTCTCGACCTCCGTCGCCACGCCGAGGCCGGTGAAGTAGTCCTTGAAGGTCTTCTCGATGGCCGGGTCGTCGTCGTAGACGAAGTAGCCGGGGTTCGGTGAGCCGATCATGTCGAAGTTGAGGTAGCCGCTGATGCGGGCGCGGTTCGCGGCGGAGAGGCTGTTGACGTAGGAGCGCGACCCGACCATGCCCAGCTCCTCCGCTCCCCACCAGGCGAACCGCAGATGCCTGGTGGGGTGGTAGCCGGCCCGGGACACCGCGAGGGCCGTCTCCAGCACGGCCGCCGAACCGGATCCGTTGTCGTTGATGCCCGCCCCGGCCGTGACGCTGTCGAGGTGGGAGCCGGCCATGACGACGTGGCCCGTGTCGCCGCCGGGCCAGTCGGCGATCAGGTTGTAACCGGTGCGCCCGGACGAGGTGAACTGCTGGACGGCGGTGGTGAAGCCGGCGGCGTCCAGTTTGGCCTTCACGTAGTCGAGCGAGGCCTTGTAGCCGGTGCGGCCGTGGGCGCGGTTGCCGCCGTTGGCGGTGGCGATGGACTGCAGCTGGGTCAGATGCGCCTTGACGTTGGCCAGGGGGATGTCGGGCGCGGCGCCGAGCGCGGCGGACCCGGGTGCGGGAGCCGCCCCCGCTATGGATCCACCGGTCAGGAGCATGACAATCGTGACGCCGCCGGCGACCGCGGTGCGACGGGAAACGGGGAGCTTCATGTGGGGGGCTCCGAATTCCTCGGGGATCGCCGGGTCGCGGCGATTCCACTGTGAGTGGGGTTCCAGGGATGGTGAACGCGCCACTGACTTCGCGTCAAGAGCGATATCCGGACATCGAGTCCACCTACCGGACGGGAGGGAGCCGCCCCGGGAATCCCCGACGGCTCCCGGCCGGTCCCTCGAACCGGCCTAGTGCACGCAGAACTCGTTCCCCTCCGGGTCCGCCATCACCGTCCACGCACCGGACGGCTCCTTCACCTCCCGCAGCACGCTCGCGCCGAGGCCCGTCAGCCGCTCGACCTCCTCGGCCCGCCGGCCCGCGCCGGGATGCAGATCGATGTGCAGCCGGTTCTTCACCGACTTCGCCTCCGGCACCCGCTGGAACAGCAGCCGGCGTCCTTGGCCGGTCCCGCTGTCGGGGTCGTGGGGGTCGTCCGGGTGGCGTACGGCGATGAGGTCGCGGAAGGCGGGACGGCCGTGGAACTCCAGCGTCGCCGCGCCGGGCAGCGCGCCCAGCTCCAGCAGGCGCTCGATCAGCGCGCTGTTGTCCTCGGTCTCGTAGTGCAGCGCGGCCGCCCAGAAATCGGCCTGGGCGTGCGGATCGGCGGCGTCGACGACGAGCTTCCAGTGCACGGGCACGGGCGTCGCCCCGGGCTCTGCGGGTGTGTCGGTCATGCAGTCACTAGTAGCAGGCCCGGGCCGCCGCGGCCTCCGGTACGCCGTGGTCCGCCGGCCGTCGTGCCGTGATCCGTCGGGCCCCGCGATCCGCCGGCCCGGGCGGCTACGGCTTCGTCAGGGGAGGGGCCTTCGTCGCCGGAGCGGAAGCCGCCGTGGCCGGAGCCTCGGGCGGCGGGGCCTGCGGTGCGCCCGACGCGGCCGGGGCCGCCTCCTGCGCGCGGATCCGGGCGAGCTCGGCGGCCGACGCCCGCGACGTCCGGCGCGAGGTGCGCAGCGCGTCGCCGGTCAGCAGCACCAGCGCCAGCCACACCAGGGCGAACCCGGCCCAGCGCTCCGGCGGCATGTCCTCGCCGAAGTAGACGACGCCGAGCAGGAACTGGAAGACGGGCGCCAGGTACTGCAGCAGGCCCAGCGTGGACAGCGGCACGCGGATCGCCGCCGCGCCGAAGCAGACGAGGGGCAGTGCGGTGACGACGCCCGTGGAGGCGAGCAGCGCCGCGTGGCCCGGGCCCTCGGCCGTGAAAGTGGCGTCGCCGTGCGCGGACAGCCACAGCAGGTAGCCGAGCGCGGGCAGGAACTGGACGGCGGTCTCGGCGGCCAGCGACTCGACCCCGCCGAGGTTGACCTTCTTCTTCACCAGCCCGTAGGTGGCGAAGGAGAACGCCAGGCAGAGGGAGATCCACGGCGGCCGGCCGTAGCCGACGGTCAGGACCACCACCGCCAGGAGGCCGACCCCGACCGCCGCCCACTGAACGGGCCGCAGCCGCTCCTTCAGGAGCAGCACCCCCATCGCGATGGTGACCAGCGGGTTGATGAAGTACCCGAGGGACGCCTCGACCACCTGTCCGCTGTTCACGGCCCAGATGTAGACGCCCCAGTTCACCGTGATGACGGCCGCGGCGACCACCACGAGCGCCAGCCGGCGCGGCTGCCGCAGCAGCTCGCCCGCCCACGCCCAGCGCCGCACGAAGAGCAGCGCGGCCGCGACGAAGAGAAGGGACCAGACCATGCGGTGGGCGAGTATCTCGGTCGCCCCGGCCGGCTTGAGCAGCGGCCAGAACAGGGGGACCAGGCCCCACATCCCGTAGGCGGCGAAGCCGTTCAGCAGGCCTGTCCGGCTCTCGGTCCTGGGCGTCCCGGCCACGGGCTCCTCCTTCTCACGTCAGGCATGCGTGGACGAAGGTAACGCCGGGCGCCCCGGTCTGTCATGCCCGTATCGTCATACGGTCATGACAGACCGGGGCGAGGGGTGTGGCGCGCCGGCGGGAACGTCAGCCCTTGAGCGCCGCCGTGATCGCCTCCGCCAGCGGTGTGGTCGGGCGGCCGGCCAGCCGGGAGAGGTCGCCGCCGGAGACGACCAGCTCGCCCTTCTCGATGGAGGCGTCCACGCCGGCCAGGACGGCGGCCAGCGGTGCGGGCAGCCCGGCGCCGGTCAGGATGCCGGTGAGCGCCTCGGTGGACACGGCGTTGTAGGCGATCTCCTTGCCGGTCTGCCGGCTCAGCTCAGCGGCGTATTCGGCGAAGCTCCACGCCTCGTCGCCGCCCAGTTCGTACGTCTTGTCCTCGTGGCCCTCGCCGGTCAGCACGGCGACGGCGGCGGCCGCGTAGTCGGCGCGCGAGGCGGAGGAGACGCGGCCCTGGCCGGCGGCCGCGACGACGGCGTCGTGCTCCAGCACCGGGGCCAGGTTCTCGGTGTAGTTCTCGTGGTACCAGCCGTTGCGCAGCAGCGTGTACGGCAGACCCGAGGCGAGCAGCGCCTGCTCGGTGACGCGGTGGTCGTCCGCCAGCGCCGCGGTCAGCGAGCCCGGCGCGCTGGTGTAGGCGAGGAGCGCGACCCCGGCCGCCTTCGCCGCGTCGATGACGACCTGGTGCTGGGCCGGGCGGCCCTTGTCGAACTCGTTGCCCGAGATCAGCAGCACCTTGTCGCCGGCGGCGAAGACGCTGCCGAAGGTCTCGGGGACGTTGTAGTCGGCGACGGCGAGCCGCACGCCGCGCGCCGCGAGGTCGGCGGCCTTGGCCTCGTCCCGTACGACGGCCGTGACCTGGTCCGCGGGGACCTTCTCCAGCAGCTGCTCGACGACGTGGCGGCCGAGGTGTCCGGTGGCTCCGGTGACGACGATGCTCATGGCTGGGTACTCCTTGGTGGGGATCGGCGGGTCTGTCTCCGACCCTACGAGAAGCACTAACTGAAAGAAAGTACCCACTTTGGAGTAAGGTACTGGCATGACGGTAAGCAAGCAGCTCAGTCAGGTGGACCCCGCCGAGGCCGAGGCCATGTGCCCGCATCGGCTCGTGCTCGAACACCTCACCAGCCGTTGGGGCGTCCTGGTGCTGATCGAGCTGCTCGAGCGCTCGCACCGGTTCGGCGAACTGCGCCGGGCGGTCAGCCAGGTCGGCCGGCCGGTCAGCGAGAAGATGCTCACCCAGACC
>NZ_JBHVYK010000009.1:0-6487 GCF_042880855.1 Streptomyces sp. NPDC058291 | reverse complement strand
GCCGGGCGGTCAGCCAGGTCGGCCGGCCGGTCAGCGAGAAGATGCTCACCCAGACCCTCCAGAACCTCGAACGCGACGGTCTGGTGCACCGGGACGCCAAGCCCGTCATCCCGCCCCGCGTCGACTACTCCCTCACCGGGCTGGGCCGCGAGGCCGCCGAACAGGTGCGGGCGCTGGCCCGGTGGACCGACACCCGGATGCCGGAGGTCGAGAAGGCCCGCCAGGCATACGACGAGGCCCGGGAACCGCGCTCCCGGGCCTCGTGAACCGCCGCACGCCTCAGCCGACGACGGTCCAGGTGTCCCCGCCCGCCAGCAGCGCGGCCAGGTCGCCCTTGCCGTGCTGTTCGATCGCGGTCTCCAGCTGGTCCGCCAACTGCGTGTCGTAGACCGGCCGCTCGACCGAGCGCAACACGCCGATCGGCGTGTGATGCAGGGTGTCCGGATCGGCGAGGCGGGAGAGGGCGAACGCGGTGGTGGGCGACGCGGCGTGCGCGTCGTGCACCAGGACGTCCGCCTCGTTCTCCGGGGTCACCGTGACGATCCTCAGGTCGCCGGTCCGCTGGTCGCGTACGACCCCCCGCGCCCCGTCCGCGCCGAACCGGATCGGCCGCCCGTGCTCCAGGCGGATCACCGCGTCCTCGGCCGACTGCCGGTCCTTCAGCGCCTCGAACGCCCCGTCGTTGAAGATGTTGCAGTTCTGGTAGATCTCCACCAGCGCCGTGCCCGGATGGGCCGCCGCCTGCCGCAGCACCTCCGTCAGGTGCCTGCGGTCCGAGTCGACGGTCCGCGCCACGAACGACGCCTCGGCCCCCAGCGCCAGCGACACCGGGTTGAACGGGGCGTCGAGCGAACCCATCGGCGTCGACTTGGTGATCTTGCCGACCTCGGAGGTGGGCGAGTACTGGCCCTTGGTGAGCCCGTAGATGCGGTTGTTGAACAGCAGGATCTTCAGGTTGACGTTGCGTCGCAGGGCGTGGATCAGATGGTTGCCGCCGATGGACAGCGCGTCGCCGTCCCCCGTCACCACCCACACGCTCAGGTCGCGGCGGCCGGCCGCCAGCCCCGTCGCGATCGCCGGGGCCCGCCCGTGGATGGAGTGCATGCCGTACGTGTTCATGTAGTACGGGAAGCGCGAGGAGCAGCCGATGCCGGAGACGAAGACGATGTTCTCCTTGGCCAGCCCCAGTTCCGGCATGAAGCCCTGGACGGCCGCCAGGATCGCGTAGTCACCGCAGCCGGGGCACCAGCGCACTTCCTGATCGGACTTGAAGTCCTTCATGGACTGCCTGGCCTCGGCCTTGGGGACGAGCGAGAGCGCCTCGATCGTGCCCGTGCCTTCCGTCGAGGTCTCAGCCATCGATGGCCTCCTTGAGCGCCGCGGCGAGCTGCTCCGCCTTGAACGGCATGCCGTTGACCTGGTTGTGGGAGTGCGCGTCGACCAGGTACTTCGCCCGGATCAGGGTGGCGAGCTGGCCGAGGTTCATCTCGGGCACGACGACCTTGTCGTACCGCTTCAGCACCGCGCCGAGGTTGCGCGGGAACGGGTTCAGGTGCCGCAGATGGGCCTGCGCGATCGCCTCCCCGGCCGTCCGCAGCCGCCGCACCGCCGCGGTGATCGGCCCGTAGGTGGAACCCCAGCCCAGCACCAGGGTCCTCGCGCCGTGCGGATCGTCCACCTCCAGGTCCGCGACCTCGATGCCGTCGATCTTGGCCTGCCGGGTGCGGACCATGAAGTCGTGGTTGGCGGGCGAGTACGAGATGTTCCCCGTCCCGTCCTCCTTCTCGATCCCGCCGATACGGTGCTCCAGCCCGGGCGTGCCCGGGACCGCCCACGGCCGCGCCAGGGTCTGCGGATCACGCTTGTACGGCCAGAACACCTCGCTGCCGTCGTCCAGCGTGTGGTTGGGACCCTGCGCGAACTGCACCCGCAGGTCCGGCAGCTCCTCCAGCTCCGGGATCCGCCACGGCTCCGAGCCGTTGGCCAGGTAGCCGTCGGACAGCAGCATCACCGGCGTGCGGTAGGCCAGCGCGATGCGGGCCGCCTCCAGCGCCGCGTCGAAGCAGTCCGCCGGCGTGCACGGCGCGACGATCGGCACCGGCGCCTCGCCGTTGCGGCCGTACATCGCCTGCAGCAGATCCGCCTGCTCGGTCTTGGTGGGCAGCCCCGTGGACGGTCCGCCGCGCTGGATGTCGATCACCAGCAGCGGCAGTTCGAGGGAGACCGCGAGCCCGATGGTCTCCGACTTCAGCGCCACCCCCGGACCGGAGGTGGTCGTCACGGCCAGCGAACCGCCGAACGCGGCCCCCAGCGCCGCACCGATGCCGGCGATCTCGTCCTCCGCCTGGAAGGTGCGCACGCCGAAGTTCTTGTGCCGGCTGAGCTCGTGCAGGATGTCCGAGGCCGGCGTGATCGGGTACGAGCCCAGGAACAGCGGCAGGTCGGCCTGCCGGGAGGCGGCGACCAGCCCGTAGGACAGGGCCAGGTTCCCGGAGATGTTCCGGTAGGTGCCCACCGGGAACGCCTTCGCCGCCGGGGCCACCTCGTAGCTGACCGCGAAGTCCTCGGTCGTCTCCCCGAAGTTCCACCCCGCGCGGAACGCGGCGATGTTCGCGGCGGCGATGTCGGGCTTCTTGGCGAACTTCGACCGCAGGAACCTCTCGGTGCCCTCGGTCGGCCGGTGGTACATCCATGACAGAAGGCCGAGCGCGAACATGTTCTTGCTGCGCTCGGCCTCCTTGCGGGTGAGGTCGAATTCCTTGAGAGCCTCGACGGTCAGGGTGGTCAGCGGGACCGGATGGAGCTGGTAACCGTCGAGGGACCCGTCCTCCAGCGGCGAGGCCGCGTACCCCACCTTCTGCATCGCCCGTTTGGTGAACTCGTCCGTGTTGACGATGATCTCGGCGCCGCGCGGCACATCGGCGATGTTCGCCTTCAGCGCCGCGGGGTTCATGGCGACGAGCACGTTCGGCGCGTCGCCCGGGGTGAGGATGTCGTGGTCGGCGAAGTGCAGCTGGAACGAGGAGACGCCGGGCAGGGTGCCGGCGGGCGCACGGATCTCGGCGGGGAAGTTGGGCAGGGTCGACAGGTCGTTGCCGAACGACGCCGTCTCCGAGGTGAAGCGGTCACCGGTGAGCTGCATACCGTCACCCGAGTCACCCGCGAACCTGATGATCACCCGGTCGAGACGACGGACGTCCTTCGTCCCGCCCGGTTTGCGCTGCTCTCCCACGACGGCCGCGTCCGCTCCGTCGGTTCCGTCGGCCTGTTCCGCTGGGCTGACCTGACTGGTCACTGAACTGGACCTCCCTCGAGACGGCTGTCCCGGAGGGCCTTCCCGAAGGTCCTCCACGGATCAACCCTACGTCGGTAAGGGTCGCCTTCCCTCGGCCGTTGGTCTGACGTTCTCCTGTCCCGAGACGGCCCGGCGCCCCCGTTGGTCATGATTTCCCGCCTCCCGGCGCCAGGGCGTCAGACGCTCCGGATCCGGGCCGAGGTTCTCCGTGTCCACGCCGGGGTCGTGCGCCCGGCGAAGGGCACGGCGGCACCTCGCTAGGAGTTGAGGTAGGTGAGAACGGCGAGTACCCGGCGGTGATCCCCGTCACTCGGGGACAGGCCGAGCTTCAGGAAGATGTTGCTGACGTGCTTCTCCACCGCCCCGTCGCTGACCACCAGCTGCCGGGCGATCGCCGAGTTGGTCCGCCCCTCGGCCATCAGCCCGAGGACCTCCCGCTCCCGGGGTGTGAGCCCCGCCAGCACATGCTGCTTCCGGCTGCGTCCGAGGAGCTGGGCCACGACCTCCGGGTCGAGCGCCGTGCCGCCCTGGGCGACCCGCACCACGGCGTCCACGAACTCCCGCACCTCGGCCACCCGGTCCTTGAGCAGATACCCGACGCCACGGCTCGATCCGGCCAGCAGCTCCGTGGCGTACCGCTCCTCCACGTACTGCGACAACACCAGCACCCCGAGCCCGGGATGCGCCTTGCGCAGCTGGACTGCGGCCCGCACCCCTTCGTCCGTATGGGTGGGCGGCATCCGCACGTCCGCGACGACGACGTCGGGCAGCGCGCCCTCGTCGTCCAGCTCGGTGATGGTCTTGACCAGCGCCTCGGCGTCCCCCACCCCCGCGACCACGTCGTGTCCCCGGTCGGTGAGCAACCGGGTCAGCCCCTCCCGCAACAACACCGAATCCTCGGCGATGACCACCCGCACCCTGTCCTCCACGATCCTCGGCCCCCCAGCCGTCCACCCCGTTGGTCGAACCAGTCAAGCATTCCAGCTCCCGGCTCGTCTGCACTCGAAAACGGGCAGGTCCGGAGAGGAGGGGCGGAGGAGGGGCGGACGAGGGACAGGGAAGTCAGGGGAGGGGAGGGTGGCTCCGGGGCTGGGGGGTGGTGGGCCGAGGCGGCGACCTGGGGCTGCGCCGCCGCCTGGAACGCTTCCCGTTCGTGCCGGCCGACGCCGACCGCCTCGCCCAGGACTGCTACGAGGCGTGCGACATCCAGGTCGAGGGCCTCCAGCGGCGCCTGGCGGCGATCGGCGGCCCGAAGGTCAGGTCAGGCCGCCCCGCCAGGGGAGTTCCGCGGTGATCCGGGTGGGCCCGCCCGCCGGGGAGTCCACGACCAGGATCCCGTCGACCGCGTCCAGCCGTCCGGCGAGACCGGCCAGTCCCGACCCGCCGGAGGCGTCCGCGCCGCCCACCCCGTCGTCCATCACCTGCAGCATCAACCGGTCGTCCGTCCGCCACACGTCCACCGACGCCGACCGTGCCCCGCTGTGCTTGCTGACGTTCTGCAGCAGCTCCGAGACGGTGAAGTAGGCGATGCCCTCGATCGCCGGCGCCGGCCGCTCCACCAGATCCACGTCCACCTTCACCGGCACCGTGCAGCGCGAGGCCACCGAGGACAGGGCCGCGTCCAGGCCCCGGTCCGTCAGGACGGCCGGGTGGATCCCGCGCGCCAGGTCCCGCAGCTCCTGCAGCGCCGTCTTCACCTCGCCGTGCGCGGCGCCCACCATCCGCGCCGCCTCCTGCGGGTCCTCCCGCAGCTTCTCCTTCGCCAGTCCCAGATCCATCGCCAGGGTGACCAGCCGGGCCTGCGCCCCGTCGTGCAGATCGCGCTCGATGCGCCGCAGATCGGCCGCCGCCGCGTCCACCACGACGCCCCGGTCGGACTCCAGCTCGGCGACCCGCGCCCCCAGCGAGGACGGCCCGAGCAGACCGTGCACCAGCAGCCGGTCCACCGTCGTCAGCGCGCGCACGATCCACGGCGATGCCAGCGTGATCAGCAGTCCCACCAGCGCCGTCACGGTGATCTCGAAGGGGTTGTCGAGGTAGACGCTGCGCTGCTGGTCGCCGTACAGCTGCAGGCCGCCCTGGCCGCCGTACATCGGGAAGACCCAGAACCACAGCGGGTACGTCAGCATCGTCCAGCCGAGCGACCACACCGTCACGGTGACGGCGAAGGAGAACACCGCCCACGGGAACTGCACCACCGCGTACAGCATGTTCCGCCAGGACGTGCCGCTCTTGAGGACCGCGCCCATCCAGCCCATCGCGCCGCTGCCGCGCACCCGCAGCGGCTCGGGCTCGCCCACCTCCAGGCCGAGCAGCCCGCGCGCCCGGGCCCGCTCCAGCGACCCGAGCCCCCGGCACGCGGCCAGACCCGCCGCCAGCACCGGGACGCCCAGGAACGTCACCAGCAGACCCGCCCCCAACGACAGCATCGTGACGGCGAACGTGAACAGCACGACCCCGATCGGCAGACCGAGCAGGACATAGAGCAGCTCACGCCAGTGGCGCGCCGTGAGCGGCTCGCGCAGCCCGGCCGGCAACAGCTGCCGGCGCTCCCCGCCCCGGCTCCCGTACCCGCCCCCGGGCCGCTCGCCCTGCTCGTACCGGTCGTCCTGCCCCCGCAGGTCGTCCTGCCGGGACCGGTCGTACTGCTCGTACTGTCCGTACTGCCCGTACTGCGTGGCCATCGGCGTCGTCCGTTCTCGTCGTCCTGCTCGTCGCGCAGTTGTCGATCCGTAGCTCCCAGCCTGCTCGGCGACGGGCGCGCGGACCATGGAGTCCGTCGGCGTCCCGGGAGGGGGGTTTTCCCTACCTCCCGCGGCCGCCGGCCCCGCGGTCCCGCCAGGGCAGCTCCGCCGTCACCGTCGTGGGACCCCCGGCCGGCGAGTCCACGACGAACAGCCCGTCCACGGCGTCCAGCCGCTCCGCGAGCCCCCGCATCCCGGACCCGGCGTCCAGCGACGCGCCGCCCCGGCCGTCGTCCCACACCTGGACGAGCAGCCGGTCGTCCGTCCGCCACACGTCCACCGAGGCCGAGCGCGCCCCGCTGTGCTTGCTGACGTTCTGCAGCAGCTCCGAGACGGTGAAGTAGGCGATGCCCTCGATGGCCTGCGCCGGCCTGGACGGCAGGTCCGCCGTCACCTTCACCGGCACCGTGCAGCGCGAGGCCACCGAGGACAGGGCCGCGTCCAGGCC
>NZ_JBHVYK010000008.1:83965-146942 GCF_042880855.1 Streptomyces sp. NPDC058291 | reverse complement strand
CGCGGCGCCCGCGCGCCGCATCCTGCGCGGCGCCCGCTTCGCCGGGGCCGCCGCCGAGGACGTGGAGCGCGACGCCGAGCCGCGGCGCGAGCCGCTGGACGCGGCCGCCCGGCGGGACACCGTCGAGGCGGTGCGACGGCTGGTGGGGCTGCGGGCCGAGGGCCGCAGCGGCGAGGCCCACGCCCTGCTGGCGGAACTCGCCTGCTGGCCGGCCGCCCGCATCCCGCTGCTCGCGGCCGAACTGCAGCGCACCGGGCTCGCCGCCGACTGGACCACCCTGCTCTGGGAGGCGGCCTCCCTGCCGGCCGACCGGCTCGTCGCCGCGGCCGACGCGCTGGTCGCCGTGGGGCGCACCGGCGACGGAGAGCAGATCCTGCGGCAAGGGGTCGCCCGTCCGGCCGCCGAGATCGGACAGGCCGTCCTGGCGCTGCTCGGTGAGGGCCGACGGCGCGAGGCCCGCGCGCTGCTCGACGCCTACGTCCGGGTCCGCACCCCGGAGGAGGCCGCCCGCAGCGTCGCCCCGGACCCGCAGGCCCTCGTCCCCCTGCTGCTGCAGGCCGCCGG
Source organism: Streptomyces sp. NPDC058291 (assembly GCF_042880855.1). NCBI lineage: Bacteria > Bacillati > Actinomycetota > Actinomycetes > Kitasatosporales > Streptomycetaceae > Streptomyces > Streptomyces sp. NPDC058291. The sequence continues at coordinate 146,378 of NZ_JBHVYK010000008.1, read as the reverse complement.
GGCGGTCTCCGAGGAACGCCGCTGGGACCTGGTGCACGCCCTGCGGGTCGCCGGGTTCACGGCCTGAGCGGGGCCGCCGCGGGCGCGGAACGCCTCCGGCCGGGCCGGCCGGCCCGGCCGCCGCTGGGCCGGACGCCCCGCGACTCACCCACAGGAGTGTGAAACGCGATCGACTCCGCGGGTTAACGACGATGGTCTTGGCAAGCCCGTCCAGGAGGCTTACGTTCGTCCCTCTACGACCTTCGTCTACGGGCGTAGAGGCTCTGACGTCCTGTCGAAGGAGCAGCTCATGGCCAACGTCGTACGTGCCGCACTGGTCCAGGCCGCCTGGACCGGCGACACCGAGTCCATGGTGGCGAAACACGAGGAGTACGCCCGTGAGGCGGCCCGCCGGGGCGCGAAGATCATCGGGTTCCAGGAGGTCTTCAACGCTCCCTACTTCTGCCAGGTCCAGGAGCCGGAGCACTACCGCTGGGCCGAGCCCGTCCCCGACGGGCCGACCGTGCGTCGTATGCAGGAGCTCGCGCGCGAGACGGGCATGGTGATCGTCGTGCCGGTCTTCGAGGTCGAGCAGTCCGGGTTCTACTACAACACCGCCGCCGTGATCGACGCCGACGGCTCCTACCTCGGCAAGTACCGCAAGCACCACATCCCGCAGGTGAAGGGCTTCTGGGAGAAGTACTACTTCCGGCCGGGCAACGCCGGCTGGCCCGTCTTCGACACGGCCGTCGGCCGGGTCGGGGTGTACATCTGCTACGACCGGCACTTCCCCGAGGGATGGCGTGAACTGGGCTTGCAGGGAGCCCAGTTGGTCTACAACCCGTCCGCCACCCACCGCGGCCTCTCCGCCCACCTGTGGCAGCTGGAGCAGCCGGCGGCCGCCGTCGCCAACGAGTACTTCGTCGCCGCGATCAACCGGGTCGGCGTCGAGGAGTACGGGGACAACGACTTCTACGGGACCTCCTACTTCGTCGACCCGCGCGGGAAGTTCGTCGGGGACGTCGCCAGCGACCGGGACGAGGAGCTCGTCGTCCGGGACCTCGACTTCGACCTCGTCGAGGAGGTCCGGCAGCAGTGGGCCTTCTACCGCGACCGCCGCCCCGACGCCTACGACGGACTGGTGCAGCCGTGAGCGAACTCCACGACCGCCACCGCAACGTCCTGCCGGACTGGCTCGCCCTCTACTACGAGGACCCGCTGGAGATCACCCACGGCGAGGGCCGGCACGTCTGGGACGCCGAGGGCAACCGGTACCTCGACTTCTTCGGCGGCATCCTCACCACCATGACCGCGCACGCGCTGCCCGAGGTCACCAAGGCGGTGAGCGAGCAGGCCGGGCGGATCGTCCACTCCTCGACGCTCTACCTCAACCGGCCCATGGTCGAACTCGCCGAGCGCATCGCGCACGTCAGCGGCATCCCCGACGCCCGGGTCTTCTTCACCACCTCGGGCACCGAGGCCAACGACACGGCGCTGCTGCTCGCCACCGCCTACCGGCGCAGCAACACCGTTCTGGCCATGCGCAACAGTTACCACGGGCGGTCCTTCAGCGCGGTCGGCATCACCGGCAACCGCGGCTGGTCGCCGACCTCGCTGTCCCCGCTGCAGACGCTGTACGTGCACGGCGGGGTGCGCGGGCGCGGCCCGTTCGCCGGCCTCGACGACGCGGCGTTCGTCGAGGCCTGCGTGGCGGACCTGAAGGACCTGCTCGGGCACACCCGGGCGCCCGCGGCCCTGATCGCCGAGCCCGTCCAGGGCGTCGGCGGGTTCACCTCGCCCCCGGACGGCCTGTACGCGGCCTTCCGCGAGGTGCTGGACGCCCACGGGATCCTGTGGATCGCCGACGAGGTCCAGACCGGCTGGGGCCGCACCGGAGAGCACTTCTGGGGCTGGCAGGCGCACGCCCGCAACGGCCCGCCGGACATCGTCACCTTCGCCAAGGGCATCGGCAACGGCACGTCCATCGGCGGCGTCATCGCCCGCTCGGAGATCATGAACTGCCTGGACGCCAACAGCATCTCCACCTTCGGCGGCACCCAGCTCACCATGGCCGCCGGTCTCGCCAACCTCTCCTACCTGCTGGAACACGATCTGCAGGGCAACGCCCGACGGGTCGGCGGACTGCTCATCGAGCGGCTGCGGGCCGTCGCCGCCCAGGACCCGGGCGTGCGGGAGGTGCGCGGACGCGGACTGATGATCGGCGTCGAGCTGACCCGGCCCGGCACCGACCTGGCCGACCCGGACCGCGCGGCCGCCGTGCTGGAGGCCGCCCGCGCCGGCGGCCTGCTGATCGGCAAGGGCGGCGGCCACGACACCAGCGCCCTGCGCATCGCCCCGCCGCTGTCGCTGACCGTGGCGGAGGCCGAGGAGGGCGCCGCGATCCTGGAGAGCTCGCTGGGGAGCACGCGCTAGCGCCTGCCTGAGCAAGGGAACACATCGACATGACCATCGCCTTGGAGCCCTGGGGTCCCGTGGAGCCGCTGGAACCCGCCCTGTCGGTCCGTCAGGTCCTGGCGCTGGAAAGGGTGCTGGCCGGTGAGCCGGAGGTGGTGGCCGGCGCGGGCCAGCTCGACCGGCCGGTGCGCTGGGTGCACGTCGCCGAGGCGGCCGACGTCGGCGTGATGCTCAGCGGCGGCGAGATGGTCCTGACCACCGGTGTGCTGCTCGCCGGCGACGACAACGCGCAGACCGAGTACATCCGGTCCCTGCACCGCGCCGAGGCCGCGGCCGTGGTGCTGGGGTTGGGACGGGCCTTCCCCACCCCGCCGGACGTGATGCGGCGCGCCGCCGAGCGGTGCGGACTGCCCATGGTGGTGCTCCACCGTCCGTTCCCCTTCGCCGAGCTGACCGAGGAGGTCCAGTCCCGTCTGGTCCGGCGCAAGTTCGCCGCCGTCAGCCTGTCGGAGGCGGTGCGGACCGCCCTCACGGGACTGATCACCGCGGGCGCCCCGCTCCAGCAGCTGCTCGACGTGATCGCGCAGCACGCCGCCTGTCCCGTCGTCGTCACCAATCTCGCCCACCGGGTGCTGGCCACGGCGGGGGAGCGGTCGGCGGTCGACGACGTGCTGCGGGACTGGGAGCGCATCGCGCGCCAGGCCGGCGGCTGCGAGGGCGACGGCTGGATCCGCGCCGAACTGGGCGGACGCGGCGAGCGGTGGGGGCAGATCATGCTGTGCGGCCACCGCGGCGACACCGCGGGCGGGCGGCTGCTCGCCGACCGGGCCGCCGAGGCCCTCGTCCTGCACCGCATGCTCGGCGGCGCCTCCGCCCACACCTGGGAGGAGCAGTCCGCGCAGAGCCTGCTCACCGACCTGGTCTCCGGCGTCGTGCCGGCGCGCCACCTGCTGCCCCGGGCCCGGGCGGCGGGCCTGCCGGTCAACCGGCGCACCTTCGTCCCGCTCGTCGTCCGCGACGGCGACCCGGCCCGGCTCGAACGGACGCTGCGGCTGCTCGGCCTGCCGGGGCTGGTGGCCGAGCTCGCCGACGGGGCCACCGCCGTCCTGCTCAGCCTCGCCCGCGACCAGGACGCCGAGGCGCTCGCCGCCCACTTCGCCGCCCGGCTGCGCACCGAGCCGGGACAGCCCCGCACGGTCGTCGCGGCGGCCGGCCCGCGAACCGAGTGGCAGGACGTGCCGGCCGGGCTGCGCGAGGCCCAGCACGTCGCGGACGCGGTCGCCGACTCCTCGGCCGGGCTCGACCTCCCGGCCGTCGTCCGCCTCAAGGACGTCCATCTGCGCGGCCTGGTCCGGCTGCTGCGGGACGACCCGCACGTGCAGTCCTTCGCCGAGCGCGAGCTGGACGGGCTGCTGTGCGCGGCCGGCGACGACCTGCTCGCCGTCCTGCGGACGTATCTGGCCACCGGCCGCAACAAGTCCCGCACCGCGCAGCTCCACCACGTCTCCCGGCCCGCGCTGTACCGCCGGCTGGAGGCCATAGAAGGCCGGCTCGGCGTGGACCTCGACGACTTCGAACAGGCCGCCTCGGTGCATATCGCGCTCCTCGCGCACGATGCGCAGCAAAGCTGACCGCGCGGCGCGGGCAACTCTCCGGAAACACGCGACGACCTGGGAAAACGGTGGTGAGACATGGGCCGGCGAAGACGTGACACGGTGGCACGCCGGACGCCCTCAGGCGTGACAGCGTGCCACTCAGACCAGCCCGGCCGGCTTCCTAGGCTCCTCGTACACCGAGTGACCGGAGGTCCCGATGAGCAGAGTGATCCGTGCCGCGATCTTCCAGACGGCCTGGACCGGCGACAAGGAATCGATGATCCAGGTGCACGAGCAGGCGGTCCGCGACGCGGCCGCGCAGGGTGCTCAGGTCCTGTGCTTCCAGGAGCTCTTCTACGGGCCGTACTTCTGCCAGGTGCAGGACCCGCAGTTCTACGAGTACGCCGAGCGGATCCCGGACGGGCCGATCGTCAGGCGGTTCCAGGCGCTCGCCGAGGAGCACGGCATCGTCCTGGTGCTGCCGATGTACGAGGAGGAGCAGCCGGGCGTCCTCTACAACACCGCCGCCGTGATCGACGCGGACGGCTCGTACCTCGGCAAGTACCGCAAGCACCACATCCCGCAGGTGAAGGGCTTCTGGGAGAAGTTCTACTTCCGGCCCGGGAACGCGGGGTGGCCGGTCTTCGACACGGCCGTCGGCAAGGTCGGGGTCTACATCTGCTACGACCGCCACTTCCCCGAGGGCTGGCGCGCGCTGGGGCTGGAGGGCGCGGAGATCGTCTTCAACCCCTCGGCGACCTCGCGCGGGCTGTCCGCCTACCTGTGGCAGCTGGAGCAGCCGGCGGCCGCGGTCGCCAACGAGTACTTCGTCGGCGCGATCAACCGGGTCGGCGTGGAGGAACTCGGCGACAACGACTTCTACGGGACCTCGTACTTCGTGGACCCGGAGGCCCAGTTCGTCGGCGAGGTGGCGAGCGACAAGGAGAGCGAGCTCGTCGTCCGCGACCTCGACATGGCCAAACTGCGCGAGGTGCGCGACCGCTGGCAGTTCTACCGGGACCGCCGCCCCGACGCCTACCCCCCGCTGACCGCACCGTAGTCGGCCACGGCCGCCGCCGGTCCGCAGCAGGGGGGCCGGACCGGCGGCGACCGCCGGGCACGACACCAGTGTTGAACACGGCAGGAGAGGGAGTATGAGCAGCCGTACCGTCATCCGGGGTGGCCTCGTCATCACCGCGTCCGACGAGATCCACGCCGACGTCCTGATCGAGGACGGCCGTGTCGCCGCCCTCGCCGCCTCGGGCACCCCGGCCGCCGAGGCCTGGAGCGCCGGGCACGTCATCGACGCGACCGGGAAGTACGTGATCCCGGGCGGGGTCGACGTCCACACCCATATGGAGCTGCCGTTCGGCGGCACCTTCGCCTCCGACACCTTCGAGACCGGCACCCGGGCGGCCGCCTGGGGCGGCACGACGACGATCGTCGACTTCGCCGTGCAGAGCGTGGGGCACAGCCTGCGCGAGGGCCTCGACGCCTGGCACGCCAAGGCTGAGGGCAACTGCGCGATCGACTACGGCTTCCACATGATCGTCTCCGACGTGAACCAGGACACGCTCAAGGAGATGGACCGTCTGGTGGAGGAGGGCGTCACCTCCTTCAAGCAGTTCATGGCGTACCCCGGCGTCTTCTACAGCGACGACGGCCAGATCCTGCGCGCCATGCAGCGCTCCGCCGAGAACGGCGGACTGATCATGATGCACGCCGAGAACGGCATCGCCATCGACGTCCTGGTCGAACAGGCGCTGGCGCGCGGCGAGTCGGATCCGCGCTACCACGGGGAGGTGCGCAAGGCCCTCCTGGAGGCGGAGGCCACCCACCGCGCCATCAAGCTCGCGCAGGTCGCCGGGGCGCCGCTGTACGTGGTGCACGTGTCGGCCATGGAGGCGGTCGCGGAACTGGCCCGGGCCCGCGACGAGGGACTCAACGTCTTCGGCGAGACCTGCCCGCAGTATCTGTTCCTGTCGACGGACAACCTCGCGGAGCCCGGCTTCGAGGGGTCGAAGTACGTGTGCTCGACGCCGCTGCGGCCCAGGGAGCACCAGGCCAAGCTGTGGCAGGGCCTGAGGACCAATGATCTCCAGGTCGTCTCCACCGACCACTGCCCCTTCTGCTTCGTGGGCCAGAAGGAACTCGGCCGGGGCGACTTCTCGAAGATCCCCAACGGTCTGCCGGGCGTCGAGAACCGTATGGACCTGCTGCACCAGGCCGTCGTGGACGGGCACATCAGCCGCCGCCGCTGGATCGAGATCGCCTGCGCCACCCCGGCCCGCATGTTCGGCATGTACCCCAAGAAGGGCACCATCGCGCCCGGCGCCGACGCCGACGTCGTCGTCTACGACCCGCACGCCGAGCAGATCGTGTCCGCCGAGACGCATCACATGAACGTCGACTACTCGGCGTACGAGGGCAAGCGGCTCACCGGCCGGGTCGAGACGGTCCTGTCGCGCGGCGTGCCCGTCATCACCGAGCGGGAGTACACCGGACACGCCGGTCACGGCGTCTACACCCCGCGCTCCACCTGCCAGTACCTCAACTAGGAGCAGCGCACATGGACTTCGGACTCGTCCTGCAGACCGACCCGCCGGCCTCCAAGGTCGTCAGCCTGATGCAGCGCGCCGAGCGCAACGGCTTCACGCACGGCTGGACCTTCGACTCCGCCGTGCTCTGGCAGGAACCGTTCGTGATCTACAGTCAGATCCTGGCGAACACGCAGACGTTGACGGTCGGGCCCATGGTGACCAACCCCGGCACCCGCACCTGGGAGGTCACCGCCTCCACCTTCGCCACCCTCAACGACATGTTCGGCAACCGGACCGTGTGCGGCATCGGCCGCGGCGACTCCGCGATGCGCGTCGCGGGACGCGCCCCGAACACCCTGGCCCGGATCAGCGAGGCCATGAAGGTCATCAGGGCGCTCGGCTCCGGTCAGGAGGCCGATCTCGGCGGCACGGTCGTCAGGTTCCCCTGGATCAAGGAGGACGCCAGGCTCCCCGTCTGGATGGCGGCGTACGGTCCCAAGGCGCTGAAGATGACCGGCGAGGAGGCCGACGGCTTCATCCTGCAACTCGCCGACCTGTACCTGACCGAGTACATGGTGAAGGCCGTCAAGGACGCCGCCGTCGCCGCCGGCCGGGACCCGGCCGAGGTGAAGATCTGCGTCGCCGCCCCGGCCTACGTCACCGAGGACGACTCGCCCGAGGCGCTGGCCCACGCGCGGGAGCAGTGCCGGTGGTTCGGCGGCATGGTGGGCAACCACGTCGCCGACCTCGTCTCCAAGTACGGCGCGCACTCCGCCGCCGTCCCCGACGAGCTCACCGACTACATCAAGTCCCGCGAGGGCTACGACTACTCCCACCACGGGCGCGCCGACAACCCCGACACGGCGTTCGTGCCCGACGAGATCGTCGAACGGTTCTGCGTCATCGGACCCGTCGAGAAACATGTCGAGAAGCTGACCGCGCTGCGCGAACTGGGCGTCGACCAGTTCGCCGTCTACGACATGCACGACGCGCAGGAGGCCACCATCGACGCGTACGGCACGACGGTGATCCCGGCCGTCAACGCCTGACCCCGCCCGTCCCCAGGGGCCCCGTCCGCCTGTCCTCAGGAGCAACTCCCCATCCCCCCACTCCAGTTCTCCCCTCCTCCACCTCCCCGGAGGAGGGGACCGGAGACCCGCACGGCCTTTCCGGATCCGCCCCTCGTTTGATTGGCCTGCCCATGACCGACACCGCTCCCACGGCCATACCGCCGACCGCTCACGTCACCCTGGCCGACGGCCGGGTGGAGATCGCCCCTGGTTCGCCGCAGCCCAGCGGCCCGTACGCCAACGAGGACCTGCTGCCGGTCCCCGTGGAGAAGCGCACCTGGACCACCTACAACTTCTCCGCGCTGTGGGTCGGCATGGCCCACAACACGGCGTCGTGGACGCTGGCCTCCGGTCTGATCGCCGTCGGCATGGACTGGAAGCAGGCGGTGTTCACCATCGGCCTGGCCAACCTCATCGTGCTGGCGCCGATGCTGCTCACCGGGCACGCGGGCCCGAAGTACGGGATCCCCTTCCCGGTCTTCGCCCGCGCCTCGTTCGGCGTCCGCGGCGCCAACCTCCCCGCCGTCGTCCGGGCGTTGGTGGCCTGCGGCTGGTTCGGCATCCAGACCTGGATCGGCGGCGAGGCGATCTACTTCCTCGCCGGGAAGCTGATCGGCGCCGGCTGGTCCGACGCGGGGAAGATCGGCGGCTACGCCTGGACCATGTGGCTGTCGTTCGCGCTCTTCTGGGTGCTCCAGGTCGCCGTCATCTACCGGGGCATGGACACGATCCGCCGCTTCGAGAACTGGGCGGCGCCCTTCGTGCTCGTCGGCGCGCTCGTGATGCTGGTCTGGATGAGCGACAAGGCAGGCGGTTTCGGCCCGTTGCTGGACCAGCCGTCCAAGCTCGGCTGGGGCGGCGACTTCTGGAAGCTGTTCTGGCCGTCCCTCATGGGCATGATCGGCTTCTGGTCGACGCTGTCGCTGAACATCCCCGACTTCACCCGCTACGGCACGTCGCAGAAGGCGCAGACCTGGGGGCAGGCGCTCGGCCTTCCCACGACCATGACCCTGTTCGCCCTGCTGTCGGTGCTCGTCACCTCCGGTTCACAGGCCGTCTACGGCGAGACGATCTGGGACCCGGTACAGCTCGCCGCCAAGACGGACAACGTCTTCGGGCTGCTGTTCGCGCTGGTGACCGTCCTGGTGGCGACCCTGTCGGTGAACATCGCCGCCAACCTCGTCTCGCCGGCCTTCGACTTCTCCAACATCGCGCCGCGCAGGATCAGTTTCCGCACCGGCGCGCTGGCCACCTGTGTCCTCGGCGTGCTGATCTTCCCGTGGAAGCTGTACTCCGACCCGCAGGGCTACATCTTCACCTGGCTCGGCCTGGTCGGCGGTCTGCTGGGCACGGTGGCCGGCATCCTCATCGCCGACTACTGGATCCTGCGCCGCGGCAAGCTCGACCTGACGGACCTGTACCGCAGGGGCGGCCGCTACTGGTACGACGCCGGCTGGAACTGGCGGGCCGTGGCGGCCTTCGTGACCGGCGGAGTGCTGGCCGTCGGCGGCGCCGACTTCAAGCCGCTGATCGACGGTCGGCCGATCCCGGCGCTGGAACCCCTCGCCGACTACGGCTGGGCGGTCGGCCTCGGCGCCTCGACCGTCGTCTACCTGGCCCTGATGCTGCTGCGCGGGCGCCGGGAGGAAACCGCCGTCTGACACGCACGACGGCGGCGACACCGCACGCTACGGCCAAAGGAGCGCTCGCGCCCCTGCGGCCGTCGCGTGCGGATCGATCAGCTCTTGCGGCCGCTCTGCAGGGCGGCCACCGCTTCCTTGGCCGCCTTGATGGCGCCCTTGTTGATCTCGTCGGTGCCGGGGGCCTTCTTCGACTCGAAGTCGCTGCCGTTGTAGTTGACGACGACCAAGGCGTTGGACACCTGGGCGATGACGACGCCCTCGCGGGTCTGCTGCTTGTCCTGCGTCGTCAGGTTGACCACGGAGTAGGCCGCGCTGCCGAGCCCCGGCACCGTCCCGCCGCCGCTCTTCTCCTTGACGCGCTCCTGGTAGGAACTGCGCGCCGCGTCGTCCGAGTCCGCGATCTCGAAGGAGATGTCGAGCCAGCGGTAGTCGTACCCCTTGAGGGCGTTCCACGAGCAGGTGCGGCGCAGCGAGGTGTCCGTGGACGGGATCTCCTTGCCGGCCGTCTTGGCCCCCGGCACCAGCGCGGAGACCGTCTTCGCGGCGACACTGGCACAGGGCGCGGGCGCGGCGCCGTAGGTCTTGGACACGGCCGTCGTGGACGGCTCGGACGCCTTCTCGGACTGGGTCGTGCGGGTGTCCTCGGCCGCGGTGTCCCGTGTTTCGGTGGGCGGGCCGGACGACATCGCCCAGCCCGCACAGGCGAGGACGACCACGGGGGTCAGACGCGCGGTGAGGGCGAGCGGCAGGGGCAGAGAGCGCACGGCGCACTTTCGTGGGGGACGGTGCGGACGGAGTCCGCGATGCGGACGGTGGACGCCAGTGTCACACGACTCCCTGTGGGGCGGAAGCGAAAACTCGCTGCGTGCACGGCCGGTGACGAAGTGCCGCGCCAAGGCGCCGACTTCGCCGGGACATTGGTGCGTATACGGACGAATCGGTCCCGAGGCGCCCTTCAGGCCGCCGCCCCGCCGACAGGCGGTTCCGTTGTGACGTCTCCCACCCGCTCTTGCCCGGACGAGGATCGCTTCCCTACGTTCGGTCGCATGTCCACCCACGACCGCGCTCTTCCCGGCGACCCGGACGAACCCGCCGCGGCGAGCAGGCCCGCGGCGGACCGGCCCGACGCCCTGCCCACGGCCGACCTGGTCGTCGACCTCGGCGCACACGACATGCTCCGGCGCGCCCACGTCCTGGACGCTCTCGGCCCCGACTGGGACCCCGTCGCCGCACTGCGCGGCGAGGAGGCGGCGTACGGGCTGCTGTACTCCGGCCTCAGCGCGGAGCAACAGCGTGTGTACGACGAGCTGGTCTCGGCCGGTGTGCTTCCGCGGCGAGGAGACGGCCATGCTGCCGCTTGACCCGCACGCGGACCTGGGGCGCCGCGCCTGGGTGGCCTGCCCGAACTGCGACGACCGTCGCGGGTGCGCCACGTGCGAGCAGGGACGCACCTGCTCCGAGCACTGGCGCTACCTGCTCTCCCACGTCGGCAGCCTGCTCCACCTCCAGTGCCGCTCGTGCACCCACATCTGGGCGCACGAGACCCGTTTCGGCGCCACCCGCTCCCCGTGAGAGCGCATCGCCGGCGGCCTGCGACGACGGTGATCATCGGGAACCGCTGAGCCGGTGACGCCGGGGCGTCCGTGCCGCCGCGGGCGGTGGCCGGTGAGGCCGGACGGCGGAGCGGCGCCCGCTTTCGGATGACCGTGCCGCCTGCCGCCGGGGACGGCGGTCCGCCGTGGCCGAGGATCGCGTCGGTGGCCATCGCTGCCTGCCGTTCGCCCGCCCGCCCGGAGGCAGCCGTGCACATCCTGATCCTGGCCAGTGCGTTCAACAGCCTCACCCAGCGCGTCCACGCCGAGCTGCGCGACCGCGGCCACCGGGTGGCGGTGGAACTCGCCCTGCCGGGCGGCTCGCTGCCGGATGCCGTGCGGCGCCATGCGCCCCAGCTGGTCGTGGCGCCGATGCTGAAGTCGGCGATCCCCGAGGAGGTCTGGGCGGCGTATCCCTGCTTCGTCGTCCATCCGGGGCCCGTGGGCGACCGCGGGCCCTCCTCCCTGGACTGGGCGATCCACGAGGGCGTCGACCAGTGGGGCGTCACCGTCCTGCAGGCCGACGCGGAGATGGACGCCGGCGATGTGTGGGCCGAGGCGCCCTGCCGGCTTCCCGAGGCGTCCAAGAGCGAGCTGTACCGGGGCGAGATCGCCGATGCCGCACTCGAGGCCGTCCTGCTCGCCGTGGAGCGCTTCGCCGGGGGCGCCCACGTGCCGCTCAGGCAGGACGCGGCCCGCGCGGCGGACGCCCGCCTGCGTACGCGTCCGTACCTCGACCAGAGCGTCCGGCGGATCGACTGGGCGGAGGACTCCACGCGCACCGTGCTGCGCAAGCTGAGGGCGGCGGACTCGCAGCCCGGAGTGCTGGACACGCTGCTCGGGGGCGAGTGGTACCTGCACGGCGGTCACCCCGAGGGCGTGCTGCGCGGCCGGCCCGGCGAGCTGCTGGCGACCAGGGCCGGGGCGATCTGCCGGGCCACCCGGGACGGCGCCGTGTGGATCCCCGAACTGCGGCCCCGGCGCGAACCCGGTCGGCCCCCCACGTTCAAGCTGCCCGCCGTGCGGGCCCTGGGGGACCGGCTGCCGCCGCTGCCCGAGAGGCCGGCGCCCCTCTCGCCCGGCGACCGGGACCGCACCTGGGCGGACATCCGCTACCGCGAGGACGGCGAGGCGGGCTTCCTCTCCTTCTCCTTCCCCGGCGGCGCCATGAGCACCGAGCAGTGCCGGCGTCTGCTGGACGCCTACCGGGAAGCGTGCGCGCGTCCCACGTCGGTCCTGGTGCTGGGCGGCGACCGGGACTTCTTCTCCAACGGGATCCACCTCAACGTCATCGAGGCGGCCGACGATCCCGCCGCCGAGTCCTGGGCGAACATCAACGCGATCGACGACCTGGTCGAGGCGGTCCTGACGACGACGGACCGGCTGGTGGTCTCGGCGGTCGCGGGCAACGCCGCGGCGGGCGGGGTCATGCTCGCCCTGGCGGCCGACGAGGTGTGGTGCCGCTCGGGGGCCGTGCTGAACCCGCACTACCGCCTGATGGGCCTGTACGGCTCGGAGTACTGGACCCACACGCTGCCGCGCAGGGTGGGCCCCGAGACGGCCGAGCGGCTCCTGCGCGACGCCCTGCCGGTGAGCTCGGCGGGCGCGCTGCGCCTCGGGCTCGTCGACCGCGTCGTCGACAGCGGTCCCGGCGGGTTCGCGCGGGAGGTCGGGGGCCTGGCGGTGCGGCTGGCCGCACTGCCGGGGACCGCGTCACGGATCGCCGCCAAGAAGACGGAGCTGGACCGGCTGCAGAGCGCGACCCCGCTGGCCGGCTTCCGTGAGCGGGAGCTCACCCGGATGCGCCGGACCTTCGACGATCCCGACGCGCCCTATCACGCACTGCGTCGTAGCTTCGTCCACAAGGAGCGGCCCTCGTGCACCCCGCCGCACCTTCGCCCGGCCGCGGTTGCGGAAACCGGCCCGACCCCCTCTGCCGCGGACGTCACCTGAACGGCCCTCGTCGGCGTCTCATCACGGCCCCGCGGCTGTTACGAAGAAACCGACGGCCGAAACGCAGGCTTTCATCCCTTACCTCCCCAGGAGGCGGTCCCATGACTGAGGCGACGGCGAAGACGGACGGCGCTGCGCCCGCCGACGAGACACCCACGATCCACATTCTCTGGATCAACGCGGGTCTGAGCTGCGACGGCGACTCCGTCGCGCTGACCGCGGCCATGCAGCCGAGCATCGAGGAGATCGTGCTCGGCGTGCTGCCGGGGCTGCCGAAGATCGCCGTCCACTGGCCGCTGATCGACTTCGAATGCGGTCCGATCGGCGGCTCGGACACGTTCATCGAGTGGTTCTTCAAGGGGGAGCGGGGCGAGATCGACCCGTTCGTGCTGGTCGTCGAGGGGTCCATCCCCAACGAGGCGATCAAGCCCGAGGGCTACTGGTGCGGGTTCGGCGACGACCCGGAGACCGGTCAGCCCATCACCACCAGCGAGTGGATCGACCGGCTGGCCCCGAAGGCCCTGGCGGTCGTCGCGATCGGCACCTGCGCCACCTACGGCGGCATCCACGCCATGGCGGGCAACCCGACCGGCGCGATGGGCGTGCCCGACTACCTCGGCTGGGACTGGAAGTCCCACGCCGGCATCCCCATCGTGTGCGTCCCCGGCTGTCCCATCCAGCCCGACAACTTCTCCGAGACGCTCACGTATCTGCTCTACCAGGCGACCGGCGCCGCGCCGATGATCCCGCTCGACGACAAGCTGCGGCCCACCTGGCTGTTCGGGGCCACGGTCCACGAGGGATGCGACCGTGCGGGCTACTACGAGCAGGGCGAGTTCGCCCTGTCGTACGACTCCCCGAAGTGCCTGGTCAAGCTGGGCTGCTGGGGGCCGGTCGTCAAGTGCAACGTGCCCAAGCGCGGGTGGATGAACGGGATCGGCGGCTGCCCGAACGTCGGCGGCATCTGCATCGCCTGCACCATGCCCGGGTTCCCCGACAAGTTCATGCCGTTCATGGACGAACCCCCCGGCGCCAAGGTCTCCAGCACGGCCAGCGGCGCCTACGGAGCCGTGGTGCGCAAGCTGCGCTCGATCACGGCGAAGACGGTGGAGAAGGAGCCCAGGTGGCGCCGTACCGGAGAGAAGATCACCACCGGTTACCGGCCGCCCTGGTGACGCCCCGCCCCGACCGACCGCGCGTGACCCACGACCGACTCGCTTCTGCTTCGCGCACCCCACGACCCGACCTCCCGCGCAACGAAGGGCACGGCAAAGACGATGGCAACGACGAAGGCGGCCGGTGACGGCAGCGGCCTGGTGGAGATGGCCTGGGACCCGATCACCCGGATCGTGGGCAGCCTGGGCATCCACACGAAGATCGACTTCAAGCAGAAGCGGGTCGCGGAGTGCTACAGCACATCGTCGGTGTTCCGCGGCTACAGCGTCTTCATGCGCGGCAAGGACCCGCGCGACGCCCACTTCATCACCAGCCGCATCTGCGGGATCTGCGGCGACAACCACGCCACCTGCTCGGTGTACGCGCAGAACATGGCTTACGGCGTGAAGCCTCCGCACCTCGCCGAGTGGATCATCAACCTCGGCGAGTCCGCCGAGTACATGTTCGACCACAACATCTTCCAGGAGAACCTGGTAGGGGTCGACTACTGCGAGAAGATGGTCAGGGAGACCAACCCCGGCGTCCTCGAACTCGCCGAGCGCACCGAGGCCCCGCACGCGGCCGAGCACGGCTACCGCACCATCGCCGACATCATGCGCTCGCTGAACCCCCTCGAAGGGGAGTTCTACCGCGAGGCCCTCCAGGTCAGCCGCTACACACGCGAGATGTTCTGCCTGATGGAGGGCCGCCATGTGCACCCCTCCACCCTCTACCCGGGCGGCGTCGGCACCATCGCCTCCGTGCAGCTCTTCACGGACTACCTCAGCCGCCTGATGCGCTACGTCGAGTTCATGAAGCGCGTCGTCCCCCTGCACGACGACCTGTTCGACTTCTTCTACGAGGCGCTGCCCGGCTACGAGGAGGTGGGCCGCCGCCGTGTCCTGCTCGGCTGCTGGGGCGCGCTGAACGACCCGGAGTACTGCGACTTCACCTACGCCAACATGACGGACTGGGGCCGGCGGATGTTCGTCACGCCCGGCATCATCGTCGACGGCAAGCTGGTCACCAACGACCTCACCGAGATCAACCTCGGCATCCGCATCCTGCTGGGCAGCTCCTACTACGAGGACTGGCAGGGCCAGCAGCAGTTCGTCACCCACGACCCGCTCGGCAACCCGGTGGACCCGCGCCACCCGTGGAACCAGCACACCATCCCCGCCCCGCAGAAGCGGGACTTCGACGACAAGTACAGCTGGGTCATGTCCCCCCGCTGGTTCGACGGCAAGGACCACCTCGCCCTGGACACCGGCGGCGGCCCCATCGCCCGCCTGTGGTCCACCGCCCTGTCCGGGCTCGTCGACATCGGCTACGTCAAGGCCACCGGGCACAGCGTGGTCATCAACCTGCCGCGCACCATGACCAAGCCGGAGACCACCTTCGAGTGGAAGATCCCGAAGTGGTCCAACGCGCTGGAACGCAACCGCGCGCGCACCTACTTCCAGGCGTACTCCGCCGCCGTCGCGCTGCACTTCGCGGAGAAGGGGCTGGAGGAGGTCCGCGCCGGACGCACCCAGACCTGGGAGAAGTTCGAGGTGCCGCAGGAGGGGATCGGCGTCGGCTTCACCGAGGCGGTCCGCGGAGTCCTCTCCCACCACATGGTCATCCGGGACGGCAAGATCGCCAACTACCACCCGTATCCGCCCACTCCCTGGAACGCGAGCGTCCGCGACACCTACGGCACCCCGGGCCCCTACGAGGACGCCGTGCAGAACACCCCGATCTTCGAGGAGAACACCCCGGAGAACTTCAAGGGCATCGACATCATGCGCGCCGTCCGCAGCTTCGACCCCTGCCTGCCCTGCGGCGTACACATGTACGTCGGCGGCGGCAAGACGGTGAAGTCGATGCACGTGCCCACCGGCCTGAGCGGACTGGGCGGATGAGCGCGCCGACGGCGGCGCGACCCGTCGACGCGGAACAGACCGGGCGCCGGGTCGAGGAGGTGCTGGACCGGCTGGCCGGGAGCGACCCGGCCGCCGCGGCGGCGGCCGAGGAACTGGTCCGCTCCCTCATGGACTTCTACGGCTCCGGCCTGGCCCGCGTCCTCCACCTGCTCTCCGCCGCTCCGCCGGGCGACGCCCTCGCCCACCTGCTCGGCGACGAACTCGTCGCGAGCCTCCTCGTTCTGCACGACCTGCACCCCGAGGACCGCGACACCCGCATCGCCCGTGCCCTCGACAGCGTCCGGGAACACGCCCTGGACGTCGTGGACTTCGACGAGGAGAGCGGCACCCTGACCCTGCGGTCCCGGGAGGCCGGGGGCTGCGGTTGCGGCTCCGGCGCGAGCGCCCGGGAAGCCGCGCGGACAGCCCTCGCCTGCTTCGCCCCGGAGGTCACCGCCGTCGACGTACGGACCGCGCCCGCCGGGCCCGCGCTCCTCCAGATCGGTACCGGGCCGGCGCCGACGGGGACCCGATGAGCGCATCCCCCGCGCCCGTCCGCCGGGCGCACCCCGTCGTGGGCCTGCGCAGGTTCCGCACCGAGCGACCGCCCCGGCCCGAGCGCTGCGAACTGTGCGCGGTGACCGTGCCCGAGGCGGACCATCGCCACCTGGTCGACACCGAGAAACGCGCCCTCGTCTGCGCCTGCGCCGCCTGTGCGCTGCTGATGGAACAGCCGGGCGCCGCCGCGGGCCGCTTCCGCACCGTCCCGTCCCGCTACCTCACCGACCCCGGCCACCGCCTCGACGAGAGCGCGTGGGACGCGTTGCAGATCCCGGTCGGCGTCGCCTTCCTGTTCCGCAACGCGGCGCTCGACCGGCTGGTCGCCCTCTACCCGAGCCCGGCCGGGGCCACCGAGAGCGAACTCGAACCGGCGACCTGGACGGCGGTCCTCGGCCGCAGCCCCCTTGCCGAACTCCTCGAACCCGATGTCGAGGCGCTGCTGCTGCGCCGCACCGACGGCCGCTTCGAATGCCACCTCGTACCGATCGACGTCTGCTACGAACTCGTCGGCCGTATGCGCCTGTTGTGGCAGGGCTTCGACGGCGGAGCCGAGGCCCGCGCCGCGCTGGACGCGTTCTTCGCGGACGTCCTGCGTCGGGCCCGGCCGGTGGACGAGGCGGTGCGCCCGTGACGGAGTTCTCCTTCGCCTGCACCGGCGTCCGCGCCGACCGGTACGCCGCCGGACCGACCCTCGTCTTCCGGCTGCGCGTCACCGCGTCCGGCGACACCCCGGTGCACGCCCTCGCGCTGCGCTGCCAGATCCGCGTCGAACCGGCCCGCCGCGGCTACGGGTCCGCCGAGGCCGACGGCCTCGCGGACCTCTTCGGCGAGCGTTCCCGCTGGGGCAGCACACTCCAGCCGGTGCAGTTCGCCCAGATCTCGGTCATGGTCCCCGGTTTCACCGGTGAGACCGAGGCCGACCTGGTGGTGCCCTGCACCTACGACATGGACATCGCGGCCACCCGGTACCTCACCGCTCTCACCGACGGCGAGGTCCCGCTGCTGATGCTGTTCTCCGGTACGGCGTTCACCGGAGCGGGCGGCTTCCGGGTCGAGCCGGTCCCGTGGGACCGGGAGGCGGCCTACCGGATGCCGGTCGCGACCTGGCGGGAGATGATCGAGCAGCACTTCCCCGGATGCGGCTGGATCCGGCTGCCGCGCGACACCATGGACGCCCTCCTCGCCTACCGCTCCCGGCGCGCGCTGCCCTCCTGGGAGGCGACCCTCAAGGCCCTCCTCGACGACGGCGGCGCCGTCGACCCGCCCCGCGGCGACCCGCTGCGCGCGCTCACCGGCACCACCAAAAGGACGGATCCGTGACCGTCACCGCGTTCGCCTCCGAGACGGAGGCGCGGTTCGCCCTGGCCCGGCAGGTGGCCGACGCCGTCCTCTTCGAGGGCTATGTGCTCTACCCGTACCGCGCCTCGGCGGCCAAGAACCGGCTGCGCTGGCAGTTCGGCGTGCTGGTGCCGCCCGGCTGGGGCGCCGAGTGCGAGGAGCACGACTTCCAGCACACCGAATGCCTGATGGAACCGAAGGAGGGCGCGACCCTCTCGGTCGAGGTGCGCTTCCTGCACGCCCGCCGGCGCACGGTGCAGCGGGCCCGCCCGGACGGCGGCTTCGACACGGTCGCCGAACTCCGCCTCGAAGACCGGGTGCTGATGCCCTGGGACGAGGGGACCGAGGAGCGCGTCGAGGTGGTCGCCCCGGTGGAGGACCTCCTCGGCGACGGTGTCACGCACCCCTTCCGGCGCCCCGCCGGGGAGGACGCCGAACCGGTCCTGGACGCGGCCGGCCGCGTCGTGGGCCGACTGCTGCGGCGGCGCGAGGAGATCAGCGGGACGATCCGGCTGTCCGCCCGCGAGCTCGACGGTCCCTACCGGGCCGTGCGGCTGACCGCCGTCGTCGAGAACACCAGCGACTGGACGTCGTCCGACGGCCGTGACGCCGGCCGGGACGCGGCGCTGCCGCACTCCCTGGTGGCCACCCACACCCTCATGGCCCTCAGCGCCGGATCGTTCCTGTCGATGACCGATCCCCCGGAGTGGGCGAAGGGCGCGGTCGCCGCCTGCCGCAACCTGCACACCTGGCCCGTCCTCGCCGGCGAGCCAGGCAGCGCCGACCTCGTGCTGTCCTCGCCGATCATCCTGGAGGACCATCCGGCCATCGCGCCGGAGAGTCCCGGCGCGCTCTACGACGCCACCGAGATCGACGAGATCCTCGCGCTGCGCACCGCGGCCCTCACCGACGAGGAGAAGCGCGAGGCCCGCGGCACCGACGAGCGGGCGGCCGCCGTGATCGAGCTGGCGGACTCGATGCCGGCGGAGGTTCTGGAGCGGCTGCACGGGGCGGTGCGCGGTCTGCGCGAGGCGACCGGCCGGGGCCCCGCGGCCCCGGACGACGGCTTCCCCGACGAGTACGGGGTGCAGCGCCCGGACACACCCTGGTGGGACCCCGCGAGCGAGGCGGGCTTCGACCCGGCGCGCGACCACGTCGTCGTGGACGGCCGGCGGGTGGGCAAGGGCAGCCGCGTCGCGTTGCGCCCGGGCCGGCGTCGCACCGACGCGCAGGACATCTTCCTGCACGGCCGCACCGCGAAGGTCGAGGCGGTGCTGCACGACGTCGACGGCGGGGTGCACCTGGCGGTCACCGTCGAGGGTGACCCGGGCGCCGACATCCGCCGCGAGCAGGGACGGTTCCTGTACTTCCAGCCCGACGAGGTCACCCTGCCGGAGGACGAGGCATGAACCCCTCCCCACCGGCAGGCCCCAGGACGCTCGTCGCGGGCATCGGCAACGTCTTCCTCTCGGACGACGGCTTCGGCGTGGAGACGGCCCGCCGGCTCGCCGAGCGCGGCCTGCCCGCGGACGTCGAGGTCGTGGACATCGGCGTGCGCGGAGTGCACCTCGCCTACCAGCTCCTGGACGGCTACGACACCCTCGTCCTGGTGGACGCCACGGCGCGCGGCGAAGCCCCCGGCACCCTGTACGTGATCGAACACGACGTCGGCGGCGCGAGCCCCTCGCCCCCCGCGCCCGCGCTGGACGGCCACCGGATGACCCCGGACACCGTCCTCGCCCTGCTGGGCGCCCTGTGCGCCGGGACGGGCGGCGAACCACCGCGCCGCGTCCTGGTCGTCGGCTGCGAACCGGCCTCGGTGGACGAGGGCATCGGCCTCAGCGCGCCGGTGTCCGACGCCGTGCCGGAGGCCGTCCGGCTGATCGAAGAGCTGCTGCACGGCGGCGAGCCGGGAGAGTCCGCGCCGCGGGCCACGGCCGGTGGGATCTCGACACGAGGAGAGACGGGATGAAGAAGTTCGTCATCGGCGGAGCGGCCCTGGCGGCCCTGGTGGCCATCGGCGCGGAGGTGTTTCCCGACCTGAGGCGCTATCTGCGGATCCGACGGATGTGAACCGTGGGCGCCGCCGGTGTGCCGCGCGGTTGCGTCGAACGGAGTACCCGCCGACCGGTGACGGCGCGCCGGGCCGTACGACCCGGCCGCGCGCGCCTCTAATGAAGGCCGGCCGGGGGCAAGGGCGCACGAGGACGGAGACCCATGCACGAGATGTCCGTCGCGCTGGCCGTCGTCGACCAGGTGGCTGAGGCCGCCGAGCGGGCCGGTGACGTCACGACGGTGCGGTCGGTACGGCTCCAGGTGGGCGAACTGGCCGGCGTCGTCCCCGACGCGCTCGCCTTCTGCTTCGAACTGGTCTGCGCCGGAACCCTGCTGGAAGGCGCCGAACTGGTCACCGAGACGGTGCCGGGGCGGGCGCGCTGCACGCCCTGCGCACACGAATGGGCCGTCGGCATGCCACCCCGGCTGACCTGCCCGGGCTGCGAGGGGACGGACACCGAGCTGCTCGCGGGGCGGGAACTGCAGATCGTCGACGTGCACTGGGTGGACGGCGGCCCCGCGCACGCCCCCACCCGCGAACCGATCTCCGAGGAGCGCTGAACCATGTGTCGTGTCGTCGATCTGCGCCAGGCCGTACTCGCCAAGAACGACGCGAGCGCCCATGAACTGCGCGCCCACCTCGCCGGCCGGGGCGCCGCGGTCGTCAACCTGCTGTCCAGTCCGGGCAGCGGCAAGACCGCGCTGCTGGAACGGGAACTGGTGCTGGCGCGGGAGCGGTCCGTTCCCGTCGCGGCGCTGAGCGCCGACCTCGCCACCGAGAACGACGCGGCCCGCCTGGCGCGTTCGGGCGTCCCGGTCAAGCAGGTGCTCACCGACGGACTGTGCCATCTGGAGGCGGGGATGCTCGCCGGGCACCTGGACGGGTGGCTGCCGGACGGCACCCGGCTGCTGTTCGTGGAGAACGTCGGCAATCTGGTGTGCCCGGCCTCCTACGACCTGGGGGAGACGCTGAGGGTCGCTCTCGCCTCCGTGACGGAGGGCGAGGACAAGCCGCTCAAGTACCCCACCGCCTTCGGTCTCGCCCACCTCGTCGTGGTCACCAAGACCGACATCGCCGAGGCCGCCGAGTTCGACGAGGACGCGTTCCGCGCGAACGTCGAGCAGGTCAACCCGGGAGTCGAGGTGATCCTGACCTCGGCGCGCCGGGGACAGGGGATCGGCGCGCTGCTCGACCGGGCGATGGCGGCCGCGGACGGCGCACCCGTCCACGCGCCGGTCATGGCCCGGTCGCACCCTCACCACGGTCACACCCACGCGCACCCGGAGGCCGCCGGCACGATGGCCCACACCCACCCGTGAGCGCTCCGCAGGCCCCGGCCGCCGTCACCGAGGACACCCCGCGACGCCGCCTGGTCACCGTCCGGGGAGTGGTGCAGGGCGTGGGCTTCCGGCCCTACCTGTACGGCCTCGCCACCGAACTCGCCCTGTCCGGACACGTGACCAACACCCCGGAGGGCGTCGTCGTGGAGGTCGAGGGCACCGCCTCGGCCGTGGCCCGGTTCTGCGACCGGATCGCCGCCCAGGCGCCCCCGCTGGCCCGCGTCGACTCCGTCCACCACCGGGAGGTGCCTCCCGCCGGCGGCGCCGGGTTCACCATCCTCACCTCCCGCACCGGCGGACCCGCCCGCACCCTGGTCTCCCCGGACTCCGCCACCTGCGCGGACTGCCTCGCCGAGCTGGCCGACCCCGCGGACCGGCGCCACCGCCATCCGTTCGTCAACTGCACCCACTGCGGCCCGCGCTTCACGATCGTCACGGGCGTGCCGTACGACCGGGCCCACACCACCATGGCCGACTTCGCGATGTGCCCCGACTGCGCCCGCGAGTACGCCGATCCGGCCGACCGCCGCTTCCACGCGCAACCGGTCGCCTGCCCGGCCTGCGGGCCGCGGCTGCGGCTGCTCGTCGCCCGGCGGCCACAGCCCCCGAGCGTCGACGAGGGGGATCCGGTCGCCGGCGCGCGCGCCCTGCTGGCCCGGGGCGCGATCCTCGCCGTGAAGGGCCTGGGCGGATACCACCTGGCCTGCGACGCCACGAACCCCGCGGCAGTCGCTCTGCTGCGACGCCGCAAGGCGCGCGGGGACAAGCCGTTCGCCGTCATGGCCAGGACCGCCGACGACGTCCGCCACCTCGTCCGGCTGGGCCCCGAGGAGCGGAGCCTGCTCGAAGGCCGGGACAGGCCGGTCGTCCTCATGAGACGGCGTCCACACGCGTCGGGCACGGCCGGGGACCCGCGGCCCGCCGAGGCCGTCGCGCCCGGCAGTCCCGACCTCGGGGTGCTGCTGCCGTACACGCCCCTGCACCATCTGCTGCTGGGCCTCCCGGGAGACCCGGACGGCCCGCGGCTGCTCGTCATGACCAGCGGCAACGTGTCCGGCGAACCGATCGTCACCGACGACACCGAGGCCCTGGAGCGGCTCGCGCACCTGGCCGACGCCTGGCTCACGCACGACCGCCCGATCCACGTCCCGTGCGACGACTCCGTGGTCCGCGTCTGCGACGGACAGCCGCTGGTGATCCGCCGTTCCCGTGGTCACGCCCCGCTGCCGCTCGCGCTGCCGCTGCCCGTGCGGCCGGCCCTCGCCGTCGGGGGAGACCTGAAGAACGCCTTCTGTCTGGGGGAGGGCCGCCGAGCCTGGCTGTCGGCGCACATCGGCGACATGGACGACCTCGGCACGCAGCGCGCCCTCGAACGGGCCGTGGAGCACCTGGAGTTCATCACGGGCGTACAGCCGGAAACCGTGGCGTCCGACCGGCATCCCGGCTACCGCTCCACCCGATGGGCCGACCGGAACGCGGCGCGCCGCCCCGTCGTACGCGTCCAGCACCATCACGCGCACATCGCCTCCGCGATGGCCGAGCACGGGCTGGACGGCGCCCGGCCGGTGATCGGCGTCGCCTTCGACGGAACGGGCCACGGCGACGACGGCGCCGTGTGGGGCGGGGAGTTCCTGCTCGCGGACTACGACGGCTTCACCCGGTTCGGGCACCTCGCGTACGTCCCGCTGCCCGGTGGCGACGCCGCGGTGCGCCGTCCGTACCGCATGGCGCTGGCCCACCTGAGGGCGGCCGGGATCGCCCGGTCCGCGGACCTCGCCTGTACGACCGCCTGCCCGCCCGACGAACTGAGGCTCCTGGAGAAGCAGTTGGAGCGGGGCTTGCACTGTGTGCCCACCTCCAGCATGGGCCGGCTCTTCGACGCCGTGTCCTCTCTCGCCGGGGTGTGCCACCGCGCCGGGTACGAGGCGCAGGCCGCCGTCGAACTGGAGGGCGCCGCTCTGTCCGCACCCGCCGAGGACTCCACCGCGTACGCCTTCGCCCTGCGCGCGGCGCGGGAGAACACGGGCGGCGCCGTACGGGCCGACCCGGCGCCCGTGCTCGCGGCCATCGTCGACGACCTGCGCGCGGGCGCCGGGCCGGCCCTGGTCGCGGCTCGCTTCCACCGCGGCGTGACCGGCCTGGTGCGCCAGGTCTGCGCGCTGGCCCGTGAGCGGCACGGGCTGGGCACGGTCGCCCTGACGGGCGGCGTGTTCGCCAACACGCTGCTCTCCTCGGCCTGTGCCGCCGCCCTGCGCGAGGACGGCTTCACGGTCCTGCGGCACCGCCTGGTGCCGCCGAACGACGGTGGCCTCGCGCTGGGCCAGCTGATGGTGGCCGCCCGGGCCGTGCCCACCGACTGAGCAACCGACTGAGCAACCGACTGAGCAACCGATCGAGCAACGCGCGACCGACAGCGAGGAGAGGCCCATGTGCCTGGCGGTACCCGGCAGAGTGCTGGACATCGAGGACCGGGACGGTACCCGGATGGCCACCGTCGACTTCGGCGGCGTGGTCAAGGAGGTGTGCCTGGAGTACCTGCCCGACCTCCGGGTCGGCGAGTACGCGATCGTCCACGTCGGCTTCGCCCTGCAACGGCTGGACGAGGAGTCGGCGCGGCAGACACTCGAACTCTTCGCCGAACTAGGCATGCTCCAGGAGGAGTTCGGCGATCCCTGGGAAGCGGCGGCGGCCGTGCAAGCGGACGAGGACGCTGTGCGGGAGGTGCGGAAGTGAAGTACATCGACGAGTTCCAGGACCCGGAGCTGGCACGCCGGCTCCTCGACGACATCCATGCCACGGTGACCAGGCCGTGGGCGCTGATGGAGGTGTGCGGAGGCCAGACGCACAGCATCATCCGCCACGGCATCGACCAGCTCCTGCCGGACGAGGTCGAACTGATCCACGGGCCCGGCTGTCCGGTGTGCGTGACCCCGCTGGAGGTCATCGACAAGGCGCTGGAGATCGCCTCCCGGCCGGGTGTGATCTTCTGCTCCTTCGGCGACATGCTGCGCGTGCCGGGCACCGGGCGTGACCTGTTCCAGGTCCGCGGGGAGGGCGGTGACGTACGCGTCGTCTACTCGCCGCTCGACGCGCTGCGGATCGCGCGCCAGAACCCCGACCGCGAGGTGGTGTTCTTCGGCATCGGCTTCGAGACGACGGCGCCCCCCAACGCCATGACCGTCCACCAGGCCCAGAAACTGGGCGTCCGCAACTTCAGCATGCTGGTGTCCCACGTCCGGGTGCCGCCGGCCATCGAGGCGATCATGTCGTCGCCGAGCTGTCGGGTGCAGGGCTTTCTCGCGGCCGGCCACGTGTGCAGCGTGATGGGCGTGGAGGAGTACCCGGAACTGGCGGAACGCTTCCGCGTCCCGATCGTCGTGACGGGCTTCGAGCCACTGGACATCCTCGAAGGCGTGCGCCGGGCCGTCCGCCAGCTGGAACGCGGCGAGCACACGGTCGACAACGCCTACGCCCGTGCCGTCCGCCCGGAGGGCAACCCGGCCGCCCGGGCCATGCTGGAGGACGTCTTCGAGGTCACCGACCGGGCCTGGCGCGGCATCGGGGTGATCCCCGACAGCGGGTGGCGGCTGTCGTCGAAGTACCGCGACCACGACGCCGAGCACCGCTTCTCGGTCGGCGGGATCCGGACGCAGGAGCCCGCCGAGTGCCGCAGCGGAGAGGTTCTGCAGGGGCTGCTCAAGCCGCACGAGTGCGAGGCCTTCGGCACCCTGTGCACCCCCCGCACCCCCCTGGGAGCCACCATGGTCTCCAGCGAGGGCGCCTGCGCCGCCTACTACCTCTACCGCCGTCTGGACGTGCCCACCACCGCGGCCCGGGAGGCGAGCCCCGTTGTCTGACACCACCGATCTCCCCGCCCCCGTCCCCGCCCTGGATCTCGAAGCGTGGACGTGCCCGGCGCCGGTACGCGACCGGCCCCGCGTCGTCATGGGCCACGGCGGCGGCGGAGTCCTCTCCGCCGAACTGGTCCAGCAGATCTTCGCCCCCGCCTACGGGGGCGAGAAGCTGGCCCAGCTCGGCGACGCCGCCGTCCTGTCCCTGGGGGGCGCCCGGCTGGCGTTCTCCACCGACTCCTACGTGGTGCGGCCGCTGTTCTTCCCCGGCGGCAGCATCGGCGACCTGGCGGTCAACGGCACCGTCAACGACCTCGCCATGAGCGGCGCCCGGGCCGCCTACCTCTCCTGCGGGTTCATCCTGGAGGAGGGCGTCGAGCTGGACGTGGTCAGGCGGGTGTCCGAGGCGCTGGGCGCGGCCGCGCGCACGGCCGGCGTGGAGGTGGCCACCGGCGACACCAAGGTGGTCGAGTCCGGCCACGGCGACGGGATCTACGTCAACACCGCGGGCATCGGTCTCGTCCCCGCGGGCGTCGACCTGCGGCCGCAGCGGGTCGTCCCGGGCGACGTCGTGATCGTCAGCGGAGCCATCGGCGCCCACGGGGTGGCGGTCATGAGCGTGCGCGAGGGCCTGGAGTTCGGCGTGGAGGTCCAGAGCGACTGTGCGGCGCTCGGCGGCCTGGTCGACGCCATGCTCGGCGTCACCCCGGACCTGCACGTGCTGCGCGATCCCACCCGGGGCGGCCTGGCTGCCGCGCTCAACGAGATCGCCGCGGCCTCCGGTGCGGGGGTGGTCGTCCGGGAGCGCGACGTCCCGGTGCCGCCGGCCGTGGCCAATGCCTGCGCCATCCTCGGCCTGGACCCCATGTACATCGCCAACGAAGGGAAGCTGGTGGCGTTCGTCCCGCGCGAGCACGCCGACGCCGTACTCGAGGCCATGCGGGCGCATCCGCTGGGCGCGGAGTCCGCGATCATCGGCGAGGCCGTCGAGGCGCATCCCGGCATGGTCGTGGCCGGCACCGGACTGGGCGGCACCCGGGTGGTCGACCTGCCGATCGGGGAGCAGCTGCCGCGGATCTGCTGATACCGGTCGTCAGCCCCGGCGGTGCCCGGACGGCGGATCCTGTGGGTCCACGCCGGTCGTGGCGGAGGCGTCCCTGGCGCCGCTGGGGCGCTGGGCGCGGCCCTGGCGTCCGGTGTCGCGTCGGCCCTTCTCGTCCGCGTCGCCGTACTCCTCTCCGCGTGCGCTGTGACTCTTGACCGTGTCACCCGGAACGGACTTGCTCTCCTCGGCGGACCTGGTCCGGCCCCGGCCTCGTTCGCCGGCGTGCTCCGCCGCATGGAAGGAGCGCTCGGCGCTCGGGTTGTCCTGCTGGCGGGTCTCGTCCACATCGGGTGACCAGCCGTGCTGCCCGGCGCCCTCGTGACGGCTCGGTCCCTCGCCGTGCGGTGGCTCGGACGAACGTGGTTTCTTCGACATGCTCCGACCTTCCTGTTCATCGGTCCGTGGGGACGGGGGACAAGGGGCACTCATGACAAGGCTGTCTGAATTATCCCTTTGTGCGGTACTTCGCGCACATTGCGGGTCGCGCTGAGGCGCCTGCGTCGGACGGCCACCGTGCGCAGGGCACCTGCGGCCTCCTCCGGTGGAGCGGGAGGCCTGGGGAGGGCCGGAGGGCCGGAGGGCGGCCCAGCCGTGTCGGGGTGCCACCCCCTCGGCCCGGCTCCTAGGTCGGCGGCTTGGATCCTGGGGGATCCGGGGCCGATCCGGGGCGGGGCAGAGACCGCCACGCCGCCCCCGCACCACGCTCACCCCCTCGATCGCCTTGCGCGGCGGAACGCCGGTGCTGCCTTCGGCACTCCCGGCGGCGACCAGCAGGACCAGTGGCAGCTGCACTTCCTGCTCGCCGTCACGCTCCGCGCGCGGGTCCGCGGCGGCCTCGACCTCCAGGGCGCGATCGACGCCCCGAACCGGCACGACGACGCCTTCCCGGGCTCCTTCCATCCGCGCGGGATGCGGCCGGGCAGCGTCACCGTGGAGTCCCGCATGCCGGCCGAGGCGGTGCGCGAACTGCGACGGCGCGGCCACGACGTCACCGTCGGCGACCCGTGGTCCGAGGGCCGGCCGTGCGCGGTCGCCCGCGACCCCGCGACCGGCGTCCTGTCGGCGGCCGCCGACCAGCGCGGGATGCGGGGGTACGCCGTCGGGCGCTGACCCTCCGCGTGCGGGGGCGGCGCGCCCGGTCGTTCATCCTGATTCCACCCGGGATGCACCGGGCGGGCGGGGATTGTCAGTGGGACGTGCTCTCATGGAGGCATGATCGAAGACACGGAAACCATCGACGAGTTTCTCGCCCGCCACTCGGCCGACGTGGAAGAGGCGGTCCGCAAGGCCGCCGCGGCCGAGATCATGCCCCGCTTCCGGCAGCTCGCCGCGCACGAGGTGGACCAGAAGAACGGACCGCACGACCTGGTGACGGACGCCGACCGCAACGCCGAGCTGTATCTCACGGAGGTCCTCGGCGCCCTGTTGCCCGGCTCGGTGGTCGTGGGCGAGGAGGCGGTGCACGCCGATCCGGCGTCCTACGAGGCGATACAGGGCGACACGCCGGTCTGGATCGTCGACCCCGTCGACGGGACGCGTCAGTTCGTGCACGGCGACGACGGCTTCTGCACCCTGGTCGCGCTCGTCCGGCACGGCGTCCTGCTCGCCTCCTGGACCTACGCGCCGGCCCGCGATCAGCTGGCCACGGCGGTGCGCGGCGGCGGCGCCTTCCTGGACGGCGAGCGGCTGTTCGCCGGCCCGCCCGGGCCCGGCCGCGCCCTGACGGTGGCCACCTCGCACCCCGACTACACGAGCGACGAGCAAAAGCGCGCCCTGCTGGGGCTGTGGACGGACGGCGTCGCCCCGCGCCCGTGCGGCTCGGCCGGCCTGGAGTACCTCGCCGTCGCCCGGGGAGAGTTGGACGCCACGGCGTTCTCCTGGGAGGCGGCCTGGGACCACGCGGCCGGACTGCTGCTCGTCGAGGAGGCGGGCGGCGCCCATCTCACCCTCGCCGGCGAGCCGTTCCGCGTCACCGGCGGCAACTCCCTGCCGTTCACGGCGGCCCGGGACGCGGCGACGGCCCGACGCGTGACGGGACTGCTCACGGGCGGCGAACGACGCCGAGAGGCTTCCTGAGCGGAACCACTGCCCCGGGACGGCGCCGGACGGGACGGACTCCTGGACCGTGACGGCTCGCGGGTCCGGCCTCCGGGCCGTGACGGCTTCGCGTCGGACCGGCTCCCAGCGGGAAGGCCCACGCGGGCCGGGCGCTTCCCCGGGCGGGACGACACCGGCCGGCGGGCGCTTCCCGCGCGGGAACAGACCCTGCGGGGATGGGCGACGCCTGCGGGGGGCGAAGCGGCGGGTTCCGCGCTCCGACGGGTGCGGCGCTCCGACGGGTGCGGCGCTCCGGCCGGTGCCGTGCTCCGGCCGGTTCCCCGCCCCGCGCCGCCGGTCTCGTCGTACCCCCGGCATATCCTGATCGCGGGGGGCCACCAATCCACGGGGTCACCGGCTGACGAAGGGGTCGAAGTGCCGTCGATGCTTGATGCGGTCGTGGTGGGAGCGGGGCCCAACGGGCTGACCGCAGCGGTGGAGCTGGCCAGGCGCGGTTTCTCCGTGGCGCTGTTCGAGGCGCGGGACACCGTGGGCGGAGGAGCGCGCACCGAGGAACTCACCCTGCCGGGCTTCCGGCACGATCCGTGCGCCGCCGCGCACCCCCTGGCGATCAACTCGCCCGCCTTCCGGGCCCTGCCCCTGGAGCGCTACGGCCTGGAGTGGCTGCACGCGGAGCTGCCCATGGCACACCCCTTCCTCGACGGCAGCGCCGCGGTGTTGTCCCGGTCCGTCGCCGAGACGGCCGCCTCCTTCGGCCCGCGTGACGCGGGGGCGTACCGCCGCCTGGTCGAACCCTTCCTGCCCCGGTGGGACACCCTGGCCCGCGACTTCATGTCCCTGCCGCTGACCGCGCTGCCGCGCGACCCGCTGACCCTGGCCCGCTTCGGCCTGGTCGGCCTGCCTCCGTCCAGCTGGCTCGTCCGGCGCTTTCGCGACGAGCCGGCCAAGACCCTCTTCGCCGGGCTCGTCGCCCACGTCATGGCCCCGTTGAACGGCCTCGCCACCGGCGCCGTCGGCCTCGTCTTCGCCCTCGCCGCGCACGCCCGCGGCTGGCCGGTGGCCCGCGGCGGATCCCAGTCCCTCTCCGACGCGCTGGCCGCCTACCTCGAGGACCTCGGCGGCCGCATCCACACCGACTACGAGGTCAAGCGCCTGGACGACCTGCCCCCGGCCCGTGCCTACGTCTTCGACACCTCGCCCACCGCCCTCGCCCGCATCGCCGGCTTCGGCAACCACTACGAGGGCTACAAGTACGGACCCGGAGTCTTCAAGATCGACTACGCGCTCGACGGCCCGGTCCCGTGGACGGCCGAGGAGGCGCGGGCGGCCGGCACCGTGCAGATCGGCGCGGACAGCGCGGAGATCGGCGCCGCCCTGCGGGCCGTCTCACGCGAGGGCCGGGCGCCCGACCGCCCCTTCATGATCACGGTCCAGCCCAGCGTGGTCGACCCCACCCGCGCCCCGGCCGGCAAGCACGTCTTCTGGGCGTACGGGCATGTGCCCAACGGCTGGACCGGCGACCTCACCGACGTCATGGAACGCCAACTGGAACGCTTCGCACCGGGGTTCCGCGACCGCGTCCTCGCCCGCGTCACGGCGGGCCCCGCCGAACTCGCCGCCCGCAACGCCAACTACGTCGGCGGGGACATCGCCTCCGGAGCGGTCTCCGGCCTCCAGGCCCTGCTGCGCCCCAAGCTGACCGCGTTCCCCTACGCCACCCCGCACCCGGCCGTCTTCCTCTGCTCCTCGGCCACGCCGCCCGGGCCGGGCGTGCACGGCATGTCGGGCCACAACGCGGCGAAGGCCGTGTGGCGCCGGCTGCGACGGCACGGCTGAGCGGCCGGGCGGTCCCCGTTGGTATACACGAGCTCATGACCACGATCACCCTCGTCCAGGGCGACATCACCCGCCAGTCCGTGGACGCCATCGTCAACGCGGCCAACTCCTCACTGCTCGGCGGGGGCGGCGTCGACGGCGCCATCCACCGCCGGGGCGGCCCCGAGATCCTCGCCGACTGCCGCCGGCTGCGCGCCTCGCACTACGGCAAGGGGCTTCCCACCGGCCGGGCGGTCGCCACGACCGCGGGCGCGCTGGACGCGCGCTGGGTGATCCACACCGTGGGGCCCGTGTACAGCGCGGCCGAGGACCGGTCGGAGCTGCTGGCCTCGTGCTACCGGGAGTCGCTGCGGGTCGCGGACGAGCATGGCGCCCGTACGGTCGCCTTCCCGGCGGTCTCCGCGGGGATCTACGGCTGGCCGATGGACGACGCGGCCCGGATCGCCGTCGAGACGGTCCGGGCCGCGCGGACGAACGTAGAAGAGGTCAGGTTCGTCCTCTTCGACGAACGGGCCTACGAGGCGTTCGCCCGGCAGGCCGGTTGAGGGCTCAGCCCTCGATGCGGTGGGTGCTCCAGAACGACGTCAGGTCCGTGGCCGTGGCGGCCTGGGCGGCGGCCTTGAACTCGGCCGTGGTCGAGACGCCGTACCAGTGCGCAGCGGCGTAGTCCTTCAGCAGCTTGGCCATCGCCGTGTCGCCGAGGAGCCGACGCAGGTCGTGCAGGGCGCACTTGCCGTACCCGTAGACGACGGTCGAGTACCGGGAGGAGTGGGCGTCCCAGTACGCCATCGAGGCGGTGATCTTCTCCGCCGACGAGGCCCACGAGACGCCGCTCCAGCACCCGCTGCCCGTCTTGCCCTGCGCCAGGTCGGTGGCGTAGTCGGTGAAGGACTCGTCCAGCCAGGGGCTGTTGTACTCGTCGTCCCCGACGATCCCGTACCACCACTGATGGCCGATCTCATGGGTCAGCGCCGTGGTGCTGACCAGGTCGAGGACGAAGCCGGGGTACTCCATGCCGCCGAACCAGAAACTGTTGTCGATGACGGCGTCCAACTCGCCGTACGGGTAGGCGCCGAAGCGGGAGGCGTGGGCGTCCACGGCGGTCTTGGCGGTGGTCAGCATCGACTGGGCGTCGGCCGAGCTGATGCCGGAGACGGAGTACACGTTGATCGGCGTCCCGGCGGCCGAGACGCCGGAGATCTTGCTGAACGGACCGGCGGCCCAGGCGAAGTCACGCACCTTGGAGGCGGTCGCCGTGGTCACGGTGCGTCCGCTGGAGCCGGCGGCGTCGGCCGAGGTCCCGGTGGCCGGCACCAGCAGGCTCGTCGGGTGGTCGAGGGTCACCCGGAAGTCGGCGGCCTGCGAGTAGAACGACTCGCCGTTGTTCGTGTACGGGTCCAGGTGCCAGCCCGCCCCGTCCTTGACCGCCAGCACGGGCAGCGCGTTGCCGACGAAGCTGAACGCTCCGTCGTGACCGAACCGGTCGGCGCCGCTGGGCACGGTGATGCCCAGGTCGAAGCCGATCGTGGCGCTCTGTCCCTGCGCGAGGGGCGCGGCCAGGGTGATCTGCAGGGCCGTGCAGCCGACCGACAGGGCGCCGGCGGCGCCGCCGGTGACGTTGCTGACCGCGATCGGCATCGCGGAGCAGGTCCCGTGGTAGTTGTCCCACAGCCGCAGGTACACCTCGCCGAGCGCGGTGGACGAGGCGTTGGTGAAGGTCGCGCTCTCGTGACCGGTCCAGACCGTGCCGGCGGTGTTGGAGCTGAGGGCGACGGTGTACGACGGGGCGGCCGGGGTGCGGGTCGAGTCGCCGGGCGGCACGGTGTCGCCGGAGGTGTCGAGCGCGATGTCGTCGAGGACGAAGCTCGACTGGAGGCTGGAGTCCTCGACGCCCGTGAAGGAGAGGCCGACGGTCTGGCCCGCGAAGGCGGACACGTCGAACGACTTGCGCACGTAGCCGGTGTTCTTGTCCAGGTTCGAGTAGGTGGCCAGCGTCGTGGAGCCGATCTTGGCGGTGAGTTTGTCGTACGCGGTGGACGACGTGGTCTCGGCGGTGTCGACGTGCAGCCAGAAGGTGAGGGTGGCGGCGGCGCACCCGGACGGGACGGTGACGCTCTGGGAGAGCGTGTCGGTGTGCGTGCCGCCGACTCCGTCCAGCCAGGCGAAGGCGGCGCCGCCGTGGGCGCTCTGGCCGGTGCGGCTGGTGATCACACCGGTCGAGGACTGCGACCACGGCGACACGCCGCTCTCGAACCCGCCGTTGACGACGACCTGGGCGGGCGTGCAGGCGGCGGCCGCCGGGGCCGCCTTCCCGGGCGCCCGGCCGTCCGCGGCGGAGGCATCGCCCGGGGTGGCGTGCGCGGGTGCGGCCCGGTGCGGGGCGGCGGCTGCGGCCGGGTCGGCGGCGTCCAGGGGCGCGGCGGCCGACGCGGCCGCGGCCCTCCCGGACGGGGCGGCAGCCGGCGCGGCCGCTACGGGTGTGGCGGGGAGCGAGACGGCGGCCATCGCGGCGAGGGTGAGTGCGCTCGCGGCGAGGGCCTTGCGGGGCGTGGGTCTCACACGTGGCTCCTTTGCGGCGGCCGGGTTCGCGGCCTGCTCGGTTGCTGTCCCTCTCGGTGTGGGTGTGCCGGAGGGCGGTGCGCGACGGCTGCCGGAAGCGTGACAGATTTGACGCGACCATGCCATCAGGTGCGGGTAAAGGGTCCGCTGGAGACCCACGACCCTCACCGTCACACCGTGACGCGCGGGCCCGTTCCCGCCTCCGGCCCCGGGAACGGTGCGCTCGCCCTCCATGACGGGCGCGATCCGCCGCTCACACCCGGCCGCCGCTCGCTGTGCGCCGGGCTTAACCCCTGGCCGCCGGTCCGGGAGACACCTGCGTAATGCACGGTTCGTACGGTCGCAGAGGCTTTCCAGAGACTCTCACCAGGCCGACCGACAGACAGAAAGGGGCGCCCGTGGCCGTGCCGGACCCGCGGACCGACAGCGCGACCGAGACGAAGGTGCGCACGGTCTGCTCGTATTGCGGCGTCGGCTGCGGCATGGTCCTCGACATCGGCTTCGGACCGGACGGCCGCCGCACGGTGCTGAAGGCGTCCGGCGACAAGCGGCACCCGGCGAACTTCGGCCGGCTGTGCACCAAGGGCGCGACCACCGCCGACCTGCTCGCCGCGCCCGGCCGGCTGAGCACCGCCCTCGTCCGCCCGGACCGCGGCGAGGAGGCGGAGCCGGCCCCCGTCGACGCGGCGGTCGCCGAGACGGCACGGCGGCTGCGGGCGATCGTCGACGAGCACGGTCCCGACGCGGTCGCCCTGTATGTGTCCGGGCAGATGAGCCTGGAAGCGCAGTATCTGGCGAACAAGCTCGCCAAGGGGTATCTCCGCACCAACCAGATCGAGTCGAACTCCCGCCTGTGCATGGCCAGCGCGGGAACCGGTTACAAGCTGTCTCTGGGCGCCGACGGTCCGCCCGGCTCCTACGACGACCTCGACCGGGCGGACGTCTTCCTCGTCATCGGCTCCAACATGGCCGACTGCCACCCCATCCTCTTCCTGCGGATGATGGACCGGGTGAAAGCGGGTGCGAAACTGATCGTCGTCGATCCCCGCCGCACCGCCACCGCCGCCAAGGCGGACCTGTTCCTCCAGATCAGGCCCGGCGCCGACCTCGCCCTTCTCAACGGTCTGCTGCACCTGCTGCACGAGAACGGTCACACCGACCCGGAGTTCGTCGCCGCGCACACCGAGGGCTGGGAGGCGATGCCGGAGTTCCTCGCGGACTACCCGCCCGCCACCGTCGCGGAGCTCACCGGCATCCCCGAGGCGGATCTGCGCGAGGCCGCCCGGCTGATCGGCGAGGCGGGGGAGTGGACCAGTTGCTGGACCATGGGCCTCAACCAGTCCACGCACGGCACCTGGAACACCAACGCGCTGGTCAACCTCCACCTCGCCACCGGCGCGATCTGCCGCCCGGGCAGCGGGCCCTTCTCCCTCACCGGCCAGCCCAACGCCATGGGCGGCCGGGAAATGGGTTACATGGGACCGGGGCTGCCCGGCCAGCGTTCGGTCCTCGTCGACGCCGACCGCGCCTTCGTCGAGCGGCTGTGGGGGATCGAACCGGGCACGATCAGGGCGGACGGCGTCGGCAAGGGCACCGTGGAGCTGTTCCGCAGACTGGCCGACGGCGACATCAAGGCCTGCTGGATCATCTGCACCAACCCGGTCGCCTCCGTCGCCAACCGCCGGACGGTCATCGAGGGGCTGGAAGCAGCGGAGTTCGTGGTCACGCAGGACGTCTTCGCCGACACCGAGACCAACGCCTACGCCGACATCGTGCTGCCCGGCGCCCTGTGGACCGAGACCGAGGGCGTCCTCGTCAACAGCGAGCGCAACCTCACTCTCGCCCGGCCGGCCGTCGACGCACCGGGAGAGGCGAGGGCCGACTGGCAGCTCATCGCGGCCGTCGCCTGCGCCATGGGTTACGAAAGCGGCTTCTCCTATGACAGCGCAGAGCAGATCTTCGAGGAGATCAAGCAGGCCTACAACCCGGTAACCGGTTACGACCTGCGCGGAGTCACCTACGACCGACTGCGCACCGCCCCCGTGCAGTGGCCGGCCGCAACGGCCGACGGGCCGGACCGCAACCCGATCCGCTACGTCGACGACGACGGCTCGCTCACCTTCCCCACGCCCTCCGGCCGCGCCGTCTTCCATCCGCGTCCGCACGTGCCGCCGGCCGAGATGCCCGACGAGGACTACCCGTTCGTCCTGAACACCGGACGTCTGCAGCACCAGTGGCACACCCTGACCAAGACCGCCAGAGTGGCCAAGCTCAACAAGCTCGATCCGGGCCCGTTCGTCGAGGTGCACCCGGAGGACGCGGCCGCGCTGTCTCTCGCCGACGGCGACTCCGTCGAGGTCGCCTCTCGGCGCGGGCGGGCCGTGCTGCCCGCCGTCGTCACCGACCGGGTGCTGCCCGGCTCGTGCTTCGCTCCCTTCCACTGGAACGACCTGTTCGGCGAGTACCTCAGCGTCAACGCGGTCACCAGCGACGCCGTCGACCCGCTGTCCTTCCAGCCCGAGCTGAAGGTGTGCGCCGTGTCGCTGACGAAGGTCTCGACACCGGTTTCCGTGCAGTTTCCGACGGCCGAGGCGCCCCGCCCGCAGGGGCCCCCCACCGCGGCGCCACGCACCGCCACACCGTTCGTCGAGGCGTCCGCGGTTCCCGCCGGCCCGACGTCCTTCGCCCAGGCCACCTCGTCGGCCTCCGCCCCCGGCGCCGCGCCTCAGCCCATGGGCGGCGCGTTCCTCCCCACGGCGGCGCAGCCCTCGGCGTCTGCGTCCGCGGCCGCCGTCTTCGGCCTGGATCCCGCCCCGCCACCGGTCCTGACC
Source organism: Streptomyces sp. NPDC058291 (assembly GCF_042880855.1). NCBI lineage: Bacteria > Bacillati > Actinomycetota > Actinomycetes > Kitasatosporales > Streptomycetaceae > Streptomyces > Streptomyces sp. NPDC058291. Next base: position 110,997 of record NZ_JBHVYK010000008.1, on the reverse strand, counting down.
GAGGGGGAACGCCGGTACCTGGTCGGCTTCCTCGCGGGCGTCCCGGCCGGCGTCCCGGGAGTGCCGGTCCTGCCGCCGGACGCGCCGTTCAGCCCCGAACACGCTCTGTGGGTCAACGGCGCCCTGGCCGGCATGTACTCCCGTGCCGGCGCGGGTCCGACACCCGCCCCGGCGCGGCAGGTCGTGATCCTGTGGGCCTCGCAGACCGGCACCGCCGAGGACTTCGCCGCCGCCACCGCCGCACGGCTCACCGAGGGCGGCCACGCGGCCTCGCTGGTCGCCATGGACGAGGCCGATCCCGCCGCCCTGCCCTCCGACGCCGACCTGCTCCTGATCACCAGCACCTTCGGCGACGGCGACGCGCCCGACAACGGCGCCGGCTTCTGGGACGGCCTCGCCACGCTGGACACCGGCCGGCTGGAGGGACGCCGCTACGCCGTCCTCGCCTTCGGCGACTCCTCGTACGACGACTTCTGCGGCCACGGCCGCCGACTGGACCGCCGCATGGACGAGTTGGGGGCGCTGAGGCTGGCCCCGCGCACCGACTGCGAACCGGACTACGAGACGGAGGCGGAGGCCTGGTTGGACCAGGTGCTCACCGCGCTGAAGGAGGCCACGGAGCGGCAGCCCGCGGGCCACGCCGAGCCTTCGCCCTCGCGGTCGGCCTCGTTTCCGCAAGCGATTACCGCCTCCGAGCCTTCGCCCTCGCGGTCGGCCTCCCTTTCGCAAGCGGTTACCGCCTCCGTCACCGCAACCCCGCCCGCCGCTATCCCGCCGGTCGCGGCACCGACCACGCGGACCCCGACCACGCGGACCCCGGCCACGGCAGCCCCGTCCCTCGCCGTCCCGGTCACCGCGGCCCCGCCCCGCCCGGGACGCCCCGCCCCCGTCACCGCCCGGCTCGCCGGCAACCGTCTGCTGAGCCGTCCGGGCTCCGGCAAGGAGGTCCGGCGCTTCACCTTCGACACCCGCGACAGCGAGACCCCGCTGGTCTACGAGGCCGGGGACGCGCTCGGCGTGCGCCCCCTCAACTCGCCCGGGCTGGTGTCGGAGTGGCTGGCCGTCACCGGGCTCGACGCGCACACGCCGGTGCGGGTGAACGGCGTCGGCGAGGCGCCGCTCGGCGAGGCGCTGCTGCGCCGTCTCGACATCACCCGGATCACCCCGGCGCTGCTCCGCTTCGCCGCCGACCGCACCCGTGACCCGCGCGAACTGCGCAAGCTGCTGCGCCCCGACAACAAGGGCGAGCTGGCGAAGTGGTCCTGGGGCCGTCAAGCCGTCGACGTGGTGGCCGAGTTCGGCGTCCGTGCCGACGCCCAGGAGTGGGCCGAGCTGCTGGGGCGGCTGCAGCCGCGGCTGTACTCCATATCGTCCAGTCCGCTCAGCGACCCCCACCTCGTCTCGCTCACCGTCTCCGTCGTGCGGTACGAGAACCTGGCCGGCCGTTCCCGGCAGGGCGTCTGCTCGGCCTTCCTCGCCGACTCCGGACCGGGCGCCGAGGTCCCCGTCCATGTGCAGCGCTCCCCGCACTTCCGTCCGCCCGCCGATCCGGCGACCCCGATGGTGATGGTCGGACCGGGCACCGGCGTCGCGCCCTTCGTGGGATTCCTGGAGGAGCGCCGGGCGCGTGGGCACCGGGCGCCCAACTGGCTGTTCTTCGGCGAGCAGCGCCGGGCGACGGACTTCTTCTACGAGCAGGAGCTGACCACCCTGCTGGCCGACGGCTCCCTGGCCCGTCTCGACACCGCTTTCTCCCGTGACCAGCGGGCCAAGGTCTACGTCCAGGACCGGATCCGCGAGCACGGCTCCCAGCTGTGGTCCTGGCTCCGGGACGGGGCCCACTTCTACGTCTGCGGCGACGCCTCACGCATGGCGAAGGACGTGGACCGGGCCCTGCGGGACGTCGTCGTCGTCCACGGCGGCCTGAGCGAGGCGGAGGCGGCGGCCTATGTGAAGCAACTCGCCTCCGACAAGCGGTACGTGCGGGACGTGTATTGACGGGAGTCGACAAAAAGTGACCCTGATGTCCGCGGGCGTCAAGTGGCGTTGCGCCGAAGAGAGTTGATATTCGGCCATCGCGGCGCGTCTATGTTCGTTTATCCAACAGGAGTGGACAAGATCTGACGCACCCTCCGTCCGTGCAGAGCCGCACGGTTCGCCCTGAGGAAGGTCGTGGTCATGACCCACCCGCACGAGTCGTCCATGGACCGACCGGACCGCCCCCGGTGGGCGGAGCCGCACCGCCGCCCGCGCCCGGCCGTCAGCCGCCGCCGTCTGCTCGAAGGGTCGGCCGCCGTCCTCGGCGCCCTCGCCCTGTCCGGGCCCCTGGCCGCCCACGGCGCCGTCGCGGACGACGCCGCGCCCGAGTGGAACGGGCGTATCGACGTCTTCCGCCTCGGCGCCGAGGACCCGCACACCACCCTCATGCCGTACGCGGACCTCGCCCAGGCCCTGACCGCCGACCGAACCCGCTCCCCGTACCGGCTGAGCCTCGACGGCGCCTGGAGGTTCGCCTACGCCGACCGTCCCGGCGACCGCGACGTCGACTTCCACCGCACCGACCTCGACGACAGCGGCTGGGACACCGTCCCCGTCCCCTCCGCCTGGCAGCTGCACGGTTACGACCGCCCGATCTACATCAACATCACCTACCCGTGGTGGGGCCCCAACGGCCTCGGCGAGGAGGCGCAGCCGCCGGCCGCCCCCACCCGTTACAACCCCGTGGGCCAGTACCGCCGCACCTTCACGGTCCCGCGCGGCTGGACGGGGCGCCGGACGTTCCTCCACTTCGAGGGGGTCAAATCGGCCCACTACGTATGGATCAACGGTGTGCTGGTCGGTTACCACGAGTCTTCCTACGACCCCGCCGAGTACGACGTCACCGACCACCTCAAGCCGGGAACCAACCAGATCGCCGTGGAGGTCTACCGCTACTCCGACGGCGACTGGCTGGAGGACCAGGACATGATCCGGCTGAGCGGCATCTTCCGCTCGGTCTACCTGTACTCCACGCCGGCCGTGCACCTGCGCGACTTCCGGCTGGACACCCCGCTCAGCCAGGACTACGGGGCGGCCGAGCTGTCGGTCACGGCGAGCGTGCGGGACTACGGCGGACACGGCGCCGGCCGGTACTCCGTCGAGACCCAGCTCTACGACGCGGGCGGCCACCCGGTCTGGTCCCGGCCGCTGCAACAGTCCGTCGCACTCGCCGCGGGCGACGAGACGACCGTCCGGGCCGCCAAGGCCGTGCCCGAGCCGCGGCTGTGGTCGGCCGAGCACCCCGAGCTGTACACGGCCGTGCTCCGCCTGCGCGACCAGGCCGGAAAAGTCATCGAAACCCTTTCCCACCGGGTCGGTCTGCGCGAGTTCGCGCTCAAGGACGGCCTGATGCGCATCAACGGCAAGCCGGTGTCGCTGCGGGGCACCAACCGCCACGAGATGCATCCGCGGCGCGGTTCGGCCCTCACCCGCGCGGACCTGGCCGAGGACATCGGCATCATCAAGCGGCTCAACATCAACGCCGTCCGCACCTCGCACTACCCCAACAACCCGCACTGGCTCGAACTCGCCGACGAGTACGGCCTGTATCTCGTCGACGAGACCAACCTCGAGACCCACGGCATCCGGGGCGAGTACCCCGGCGACCACGCCGAGTGGACGCGGGCATGCGTGGCGCGCGCGCAGAGCATGGTCCACCGCGACAAGAACCACGCCTCGGTCGTCATCTGGTCCCTCGGCAACGAGGCCGGCGGCGGCAGCACCTTCACCGCCATGCACGACTGGATCCGCTCCTACGACACCACCCGTGTCATCCAGTACGAGGGCGACGACCGCCCGGGGATCAGCGACATCCGCTCCGAGATGTACGACAGTCCCGGCCGCGTCGAGGCACGGGCCGAGGACACCGGCGACACCCGGCCGTACGTCATGATCGAGTACTCCCACGCCATGGGGAACTCCAGCGGGAACTTCAAGAAGTACTGGGATGTCGTGCGCCGTCACGACGTGCTCCAGGGCGGCTGGATCTGGGACTTCGTCGACCAGGCCCTCGAGTGGCCCACTCCGACCCGCAAGCTGTTCACCGAGGCCGGACCGGGCGCGCTGCGCGGCGAGATCATCGCCCCCAGCGGAGCGTTCACCCGTGACAAGGGGCTCACCGGCGGTACCGTCTTCGCCCGTGACCCGCGCCTCGACCTCACCGGCTCCCTCACCCTGGAGGCGTGGATCACCCCGCGCGTAACCGGTTACCACCAGCCCGTCATCGCCAAGGGCGACACCCAGTACGCCCTCAAGCAGAGCGACAGGACGCTGGAGTTCTTCATCTACGGCAGCGGCCAGTGGATCGCGGTCGGCTGGGCGCTGCCGGACGACTGGACCGGCGCGGAACACCATGTGGCGGGCGTCTTCGACGCGGCGACGGGCACCCTGACCCTCCATGTCGACGGCGTGGTCCGGGCGACCCGGACCACCACGGTGCGCCCCGCCGTGAACACCGCGCCCCTGTCCCTGGCCACCGACGTCGACAACCCGACCCGGGAGTTCAGCGGCGCCGTCCGGCGGGCGCGCGTGTACGCCCGGGCGCTGAGCGCCGCCGAACTGGCCGCCGACGGCCGCGGCCCCGGCGACGACGGCGTGCGGTTCTGGTTCGACGCCGCCACCGTCGCCTTCACCGAGGAACGCCCCCGCGAGCGCACCTTCTACGCCTACGGCGGCGACTGGGGCGACAACCCCAACGACGGGGCGTTCTCCGGCGACGGCATCGTCACCGCCGACCGGGGAGCGACCGGCAAGTCCGCCGAGATCAAGCGGATCTACCAGGCGATCGGCGCGGCCCCCGCCGCCGGCCGGCTGCTCGCCCCCTCGGGCGCGGTCACCCTCACCAACGAGCACCTCTTCACCAACGTCCGTGAGTTCGAAGGCCGTTGGGAGCTCGTCGCCGACGGCCGGACGGTCCAGCGCGGGACGCTGAGCCGGGCCCAGCTGGACGTGGCGCCGCTGTCGAGCAAGGACGTCACAGTGCCGTTCAGGCTGCCGCGCGACCCCGCCCCGGGCACGGAGTACTTCCTGCAGCTGTCGTTCACCACCAGGCGGAGCTCCAAGTGGGCCGAGGCCGGTCACGAGGTGGCCCGGCAGCAGCTCGCCGTCGACGCCGGCAGCCCCGCCGTCACCCCCGTGCCGCTGGACGCCGTCCCGGCCCTCGGCCACCAGGAGGACGAGCAGGCGGTCACCGTCAGCGGCAGGGACTTCTCGGTCACCGTCGACAAGAGGACCGGCGTCATCACCTCGTACCGCGCCGGCGGCCTCCGGCTGCTCACCTCCGGGCCCGCGCCGAACTTCTGGCGCGCCCCCACCGACAACGACCGGGGAAACGGCCAGCACACCCGCAACCAGACCTGGCGCGACGCCGGCGCGCGCCGCACGGTGACCGGGGTGAGCGTACGGGCGCTGCGCGACCGGGCCGTCGAGATCCAGGTGTCCGGCACCCTGCCCACCACGACGCGGTCGTCGTACACCACCACCTACACCGTTTTCGGAAACGGGGAGATCAAGGTCGACAACACGCTGCACCCGGGGGCCGCGAACCTGCCGTACATCCCGGAGGTGGGCACCCTGCTGTTCCTGCCCGCGCGTCTGGAGCATCTGCACTACTACGGCCGCGGTCCCGAGGAGAACCACTGGGACCGCAACGACGCCACCGACGTGGGTCTGTACTCCGGCACGGTCACCGGGCAGTGGACCTCGTACCTGCGTCCGCAGGAGAACGGCAACAAGACCGACGTCCGCTGGGCCGCCCTGACCGACGGCGCAGGCGCCGGTCTGCTCGTCAGCGGCGAGCCGCTCCTGGAGGTCAACGCCTCGCACTTCACCCCGGAGGACCTGTCGGTCGGGGCCCGGCACGACTACCAGCTCACCCCCCGCAAGGAGGTCGTGCTGCGCCTGAACCACCGCCAGATGGGCGTGGGCGGCGACAACAGCTGGGGCGCGCACACCCACGACGAGTACAAGCTGTTCGCCGACCGCGACTACGCGTACACCTACCGGCTGCGGCCGCTGACCGACCTCAGCAAGGCGACGCAGGCCTCCCGGCGGCCCACGGCGACGTCGTAGGAGAAACGAGAAGAGACGAGGGGACGAGAAGAGACCGGGGGACGAGAAGAGACAAGGAGACGGGGAGAGACAGGGAGACGGCAGACGGGAGAGACAAGGAGACGGGGCGCGGCCGGCGCTCGCCGAGCGACGATCGTGCCCCGCCGCCCCTCGCCCGCCCCGCAGGCGTGAGCCGCACCACGGGTCGCGGTGTTCGATCACTCACGCATTCTCTCCGGCGACACGGGAGAATCGGACGGGAAGGACGATCACCCGTCACGAACCCCACGGAAAAGGAACTCCTATGCCCGAGCAGGACGAACGCTTCGACGTCGTGGTCCTCGGCGCCGGCCCCGGCGGTTACGTCGCCGCGGTCCGCGCCGCCCAGCTGGGCAAGCGCGTCGCCGTCGTCGAGGAGAAGTACTGGGGCGGTGTGTGCCTCAACGTGGGCTGCATCCCCACCAAGGCACTGCTGCGCAACGCCGAACTCGCCCACATCTTCACCCGCGAGGCCAAGACCTTCGGCATCAGGGCGGAAGGCCAGGTCAGCTTCGACTACGGCGAGGCCTACCGCCGCAGCCGCAAGGTCGCCGACGGCCGGGTCAAGGGCGTCCACTACCTGATGAAGAAGAACAGGATCACCGAGTTCGACGGCCGCGGCGAGTTCGTCGACGACCACACCCTGCGGGTGACCGGTGTCGGCGGGGAGACCCGCACCATCGGCTTCGACCACTGCGTCATCGCCACCGGGGCCACCCCGAAGCTGCTCCCCGGCACGAAGCGCAGCGCCCGCGTGGTGACCTACGAGGAGCAGATCCTCGCCGACGACCTCCCGCAGTCGATCGTCGTCGCCGGAGCCGGCGCCATCGGCATCGAGTTCGCCTACGTGCTGCACAACTACGGCGTGAAGGTGACGATCGTCGAGTTCCTGGACCGGGTCGCGCCCCTGGAGGACGCCGAGATCTCCGCCGAACTCGCCAAGCAGTACCGGAAGTTGGGCATCGACGTGCTCACCTCCACCCGCGTCGAGTCCATCGACGACTCCGGCCCGCGGGTGCGCGTCAGCGTCACCGGCAAGGACGGCGCCCAGCAGGTGCTGGAGGCCGACAAGGTGCTGCAGGCGATCGGCTTCGCCCCGAACGTGACGGGGTACGGCCTGGAGAACACCGGCGTGAAGGTCACCGAGCGCGGCGCGATCGACGTCGACGGCCGCTGCCGCACCTCCGTGCCGCACATCTACGCCATCGGCGACGTCACCGCCAAGCTCATGCTCGCGCACACCGCCGAGGCGATGGGCGTGATCGCCGCGGAGACCCTCGCGGACGCGGAGACCATGGAGCTGGACTACGTCATGATCCCGCGCGCCACCTACTGCCAGCCCCAGATCGCCAGCTTCGGCTACACCGAGGCCCAGGCCCGCGAGCTCGGCCACGACGTCAAGGTCGCCAAGTTCCCGTTCACCGCCAACGGCAAGGCGCACGGCCTCGGCGACGCCACCGGCTTCGTGAAGCTGATCAGCGACGCCCGGTACGGCGAGCTGCTCGGGGGGCACCTCATCGGCCCCGACGTCACCGAGCTGCTGCCCGAGCTGACCCTGGCCCAGCAGTGGGACCTCACCGTCCACGAGGTGGCCCGCAACGTGCACGCCCATCCCACCCTGGGCGAGGCCGTCAAGGAGGCCGTGCACGGCCTGGCCGGCCACATGATCAACATGTAGCGCCCTCGACCTGTGGCCATACCGACCTGGAGCCCCATCGTCCCGTAGCTCCCGTAGCTCCCGTAGCTCCCGTGGCTCCCGTGGCTCCCGTGGCTCCCGTGGCTCCCGCACGACCCCGCCCGGCGGGACCGTTCACCCGGACGGGCCCGCCGCGCTCGCCGTCGACGCGAGTCCGGGATCTGCTGGCCTCCACCGGACCGGACCGGACCGGACCGGACCGGACCGGCCCGGACCGGATGCCGGCCGACCGGCCCGGACCTGCGCCGAGGGCCCTCGTGCGGGACTGACGCCGCGCAGCTGGGGACGTCCAGGGCCCGGGGTGCGGGGCGCGGCGCGGGAGGCGGAGCGCGCCCGCCGGTGACCTGGCCGTCACCGGCCCCACCGCGATCCGGCCCGCCGCGAAAGGACCACCCCGCATGAGCCCGAGCGCCCCGGCAGGCGACCCGCACGGCGAGATCGGCACCGCCTGGTCGTCCCGCGCGGGGGACCACGACCGCCCGCTCCGCCCGCTCCGCCGGACGGCCGGAGCGGCGGCAGTGCGGCCTTCGCCGGCGTCCTGATGCTGTGCGGCGGAGTCCTCGCCGTGCTGCAGGGCGTCGCGGCCGTCGCCGGGGACGACGTCTACGCCCGCGTCGGCTCCTACGTCTACCGGTTCGGTCTCACCGGCTGGGGCCGGGTCCACCTCGTCCTCGGCGCCGCCACGGCCGCCACCGGCGCGGCCCTGCTCCAGGGCATGGCGCGGGCCCGCGGGGCGGGCGTGCTCCTGGCCGGCATGAGCCTCGTCGCCCAGTTCCTGTTCCTGCCGTACGAACCGCTGTGGTCGATCACCGTCATGGCGGTCGACGTGTTCGTGATCCGGTCCCTGGCGACGGCGCCGGGGACGGAGCGACCGTCTCTCCGACGACGCCGGCCGCCCCGAGGATGATGTCGGATTCTCGCCAGCGGGGGAGCGGCCGCGGGGCGATGCTGGACGCATGCGGAACGGGATGTACACCGATCGAGAGCGTTGTGCGCGCGCCGTGCGGTCCAAGGACGCGCGCTTCGACGGCTGGTTCTTCACGGCGGTGCTGACCACCGGCATCTACTGCCGGCCGAGCTGCCCCGTCGTGCCGCCCAAGCCGGAGAACATGGTCTTCCAGCCGAGCGCCGCCGCCTGCCAGCAGGCCGGCTTCCGCGCCTGCAAGCGCTGCCGGCCCGACACCAGCCCCGGCTCACCGGAATGGAACCAGCGCGCCGACCTGGTGGCCCGCGCGATGCGGCTGATCGCCGACGGCGTCGTCGACCGCGACGGTGTGCCCGGCCTCGCCGCCCGTCTCGGCTACAGCGCCCGCCAGGTGGAGCGCCAGCTCCTCGCCGAAGTCGGCGCGGGTCCCCTCGCGTTGGCCCGCGCCCAGCGGGCACAGACCGCCCGCCTCCTCGTCGAGACGACCGAACTGCCCATGGCTGACGTCGCGTTCGCCGCCGGCTTCACCTCCGTGCGCACCTTCAACGACACCGTCCGCGAGGTCTTCGCGCTCTCCCCGAGCGCCCTGCGCACCCGACTCCCGCGCAGAACGACCTCCCTGCCCGCGGCCACCCCGGGCACGCTCGTGCTGCGCCTCCCGTTCCGTGCTCCCCTCAACCCCGACAACCTGTTCGGGCACCTGGCCGCGACCGGCGTCCCGGGAGTGGAGGAGTGGCGGGACGGCGCGTTCCGGCGCACGCTCCGGCTGCCGTACGGGCACGGCGTCGTGGCGCTCACCCCGAACCCCGACCACGTCGGCTGCCGGCTCACCCTCAGCGACCTGCGCGACCTCACGGTCGCCATCAGCCGGTGCCGCCGCATGCTCGACCTGGACGCCGATCCGGTCGCCGTCGACGACCAACTGCGCACGGACCCGCTGCTCGCTCCCCTGGTGGACAAGGCCCCCGGCCGCCGGGTGCCGCGCACGGTCGACGAGGCCGAGTTCGCCGTCCGGGCCGTGCTGGGCCAGCAGGTCTCCACCGCTGCCGCCCGCACCCACGCGGCCCGGCTGGTCACCGCCCACGGTGACCCGGTCGACGATCCGGAAGGCGGCCTCACCCACCTCTTCCCCACCCCCGAGGCGCTCGCCGCCGTCGATCCCGACTCCCTGGCGATGCCGCGCACCCGCCGCGCCACCCTCACCGGCCTGGTCGCCCAACTGGTCGGTGGAAAGCTGTCGTTGGGGGTGGAGAGCGACTGGACGCAAGCACGCGAACGGCTCCTCGCGCTGCCCGGCTTCGGGCCCTGGACGGTCGACGTCATCGCGATGCGCGCCCTGGGCGACCCCGACGCGTTCCTCCCCACCGACCTCGGGATCCGGCGCGCCGCACGGGACTTGGGCCTGCCCTCCACCCCCGCGGCGCTCACCGCCCGCGCGGCCGCCTGGCGACCCTGGCGGGCGTACGCCGCGCAGTACCTCTGGGCGACCGACGTCCACCCGATCAACTTCCTTCCCGTCTGACTCCGTCAAGGACGTTCCGTGAAACAGCACACCGTCATCGACAGCCCCTACGGCGACCTCACCCTCGTCGCGGACGAGGGCGTCCTGTGCGGCCTCTACATGACCGGACAGCGCCACCGCCCACCGCAGGAGGATTTCGGCCCCCGCGACGACACCCTCTTCGGGGAGGCCGAGGAGCAGCTGGCCGCCTATTTCGCCGGCGAGTCGAAGGAGTTCACGCTCGAACTGCGGCTGCACGGCACCCCGTTCCAGCGCAGCGTCTGGGACCGGTTGCGCACCATCCCGTACGGCGAGACCCGAAGCTACGGGGAGCTGGCCCGCGCCCTCGGCAGCCCCGCGGCCTCCCGCGCGGTGGGCCTGGCCAACGGCCGGAACCCCGTCGGCATCATCGTCCCCTGCCACCGCGTGATCGGCGCCGGCGGCGGCCTCACCGGCTACGGCGGCGGTCTGGACCGCAAGCAGCGCCTGCTGCGGTTCGAGAGCGGCGCCGCCCCCAGCGGGACCACGCTGTTCTAGGCGCCGCGTTCCCCGGGCGATGCCGGAGTCCGTGGAGACCCCGGCCCAGCTGAGGATGGCGACGAGGGGCTTGCCCATGGGCCGAGCGCAGGCCGGGGGCAGCGCCGGCCGCGAGCGGACAACGCCCCCGGGGCGGGCCCGTCCGGTGCTACCGTCCCGGCATGGCGAAGGTCACCCTCTCGCTCGACGCCGAACTCGTCGTCGAGGTCATGGTGTTCACCGGCGTGGGCAGCCCGCAGGACGCCGTCGAGGTCGTCGTCCGCGACCACATCGAGCGCGGCCACCGCACGGAGGCCCGCACGGCCGTCCGCGACGAGGCGCTGCGCGAGGTGGACGGCAAGCCGCGGGACGTGGAGGGCTGAGCGCTCAGCCCACCGGACGGCCGTTCTCCAGTTCGGCCGTCACCGAGCCGTCCGCCAGGGCGTCCAGGGCCGCCAGCACCCGGTGGCCCAGTGAGCCGAGCAGGAAGTCGGCGAGCTCCTCGCGCGGCACCAGCCGCCAGGACAGCAACTCCTCCTCCTGCAGCTCGATCGCCCCGAGAGCCTCCTCGTCGAGGACTCCGCCGTCGTACACGTACGCCACCTGCGGCGGACGGCCGGGGCCGACCGTCCAGTCCACGGCGAGCAGCCGTCCGAGCTCGCGGTCCAGACCGATCTCCTCCAGCGTCTCGCGCCGTGCGCCCTGGCGCGGGCTCTCGCCGTCGTCGGACTCGATCGTGCCGCCGGGCAGGCCCCAGCCCTCCCGGTAGCCGGGTTCGACGAGCAGGACCCGTCCCTCGGCGTCGCGGAACAGCGCGGCGGCGCCCGCCAGGACCCGGGGCAGAGAGGCGACATGGGTGGCGAAGTCGCTGCTGGACGTGCTCATGGGGGAACGGTAGACGGCGGCGCGCCGCCCGGTCCCTGGGTCGGCGGGGCTTCCCCCGGAGGGCTGTGGCCCTCGGCCAGCCGTACGGTCCGCCGGGCCAACTCGCTGATCCGGGCGCCGTCGAAGCCGAACACCGCGCTGCGCACGGTGTCCTGCAGCGGCTGCGTCCACTGGGGCGGGATCGCCGACGCCCCCGTGAGGACGCCCGCCACCGACCCGGCCGTCGCGCCGTTGGAGTCGGTGTCCAGCCCGCCGCGCACGGTGAGCGCGAGGGTGCGGGTGAAGTCCCCGTCGCCGTACAGCAGTCCCGCGGTGAGGACGGCGACGTTGGGGACGGTGTGGATCCAGCCCAGGCCCGCCGTCTCCCGCGTCATCGTCGCGAGCGTGTCCTCCCAGCTCATCCGGGTGGCGTGGAGGGCGGCGACGCGGCGCACGGTACGCGCCAGGCGGCTGCCCGGCGGGACGACGGCCAACGCCTCGTCCAGGGCGTGGCGCACCGTCGGCGCGACGAACGCCGCGGAGATCAGCGCCGCCGCGAACATCGCGCCGTACACGCCGTTGCCGGTGTGCGAGAGCACCGCGTCCCGGCGGGCCAGGGAGGCGGCGCGGCGCGGGAGCCCCGGGCTGGTCCAGCCGTGCACGTCGGCGCGGATCAGGGCGCCGATCCATTCCTGGTAGGGGTTGTCGTAGGTCGCCGTCAGCGGCGGCTTCAGGCCTGCGGTGAGGTTGCGGTAGGCGGCCCGCTCGGCGGTGAACGTCTGCAGATACGGCAGCCGCGACAGCCACAGATCGCCGACCTGCTCGGTGCTGAAGCCGAAGCCGTGCGTCTCCAGCAGGTCGAGGCCGAGGATCGCGTAGTCCACGTCGTCGTCGCGGCAGCTGCCGTGGACGCGGCCGCGCACGCAGTCGCGCCACTCCGGGCGCAGCAGGAGGGCGTCCTCCTCGTCGGCCGGCTCGGGCAGGTAGTCGGTGAGCGGCAGGGCGTCGGCCCGCCGCAGCCAGCGGTCGATGCGCTCGCGCGTCCACACCTCGCCCTGCTCGACCGGTTTGCCGAGCATGTTGCCCGCGATCCGGCCCAGCCAGCCTCCGAGGACGCGGTCGGCGAGGTCCGCCGGGCCGTCCACAGCAGTCATGCCTCCGGTCTACCCGATCGCGGGGGGACACGCCCGGCTTCCACCGGTGCGCGCATCCTCGCCCGGCCGGTCCAGGGACCGGGCGCCGCATGACGGAGGGGGCGTCCGGCGGTTAAGGTCGCAGCGGCGCGACTGGCCCTGACGTGCGCGGGGCCCGGAGAGCAAGGGGATGCAAGGTGGCGGACGCTGCAGCGCAGGGCACCCGACGGGTGCTCGTGGCCGCGGACAAGTTCAAGGGCTCGCTGACGGCCGTGGAGGTCGCCGAGCGGGTGACGGCGGGGCTGCGCCGGGCCGTACCCGACGTCGAGGTGACGGCCCTGCCCGTCGCCGACGGCGGGGACGGCACCGTGGCCGCGGCGGTCGCGGCCGGCTTCGAACGCCGGGAGGTCCGGGTCGCCGGGCCGCTCGGACACGAGGTCGCCGCGGCGTTCGCGGTGCGCGGCGACACCGCGGTCGTGGAGATGGCCGAGGCGAGCGGGCTGCAACGGCTCCCGGCCGGCGCCTTCGCCCCGCTCACGGCGTCGACCTACGGCTCCGGGGAGCTGCTGCGCGCCGCACTGGACGCGGGCGTGCGGACGATCGTGTTCGGCGTCGGCGGCAGTGCGACCACCGACGGTGGCGCGGGCATGCTGTCCGCGCTCGGCGCCCGGTTCCTCGACGCGGACGGCGAGCCGGTCGCGCCGGGCGGCGGCGGACTCGCGGACCTGGCCCGGGCGGACCTCTCGCAGCTGGATCCTCGCCTGTCGACCGTGGAACTGGTCCTGGCGAGCGACGTCGACAACCCGCTGACCGGCCCGAAGGGCGCGCCGGCGGTCTACGGTCCGCAGAAGGGCGCCGCGCCCGACGACGTCGAGACGCTGGACGCGGCGCTCGCCCACTACGCGAAGGTCCTGGAGACCGAGGTGGGCCCGAAGGCTGCGGAGTACGCCGTCGCACCGGGCGCGGGCGCCGCGGGCGGCATCGGCTACGGGGCGCTGCTGGTCGGCGCCCGCTTCCGCGCCGGCATCGAGGTCATGCTCGACGTGCTGGGCTTCGCGGCGGCCCTGGAACCGGCCGAGCTGGTCATCACCGGGGAGGGGTCGCTGGACGAGCAGACCCTGCACGGCAAGGCCCCCGCGGGCGTCGCCGCGGCCGCCCGCGCGGCCGGCAAGGAGGTCGTCGCGGTGTGCGGGCGGCTGGCGCTCCCGCCCGAGGCGCTGGGACGGGCCGGCATCCGGCGCGCGTACCCGCTGACCGACGCCGAGCCGGACGTCGCCACGTGCATCTCGGACGCGGGGCCCATCCTGGAACGGGTCGCCGAGCAGATCGGACGCGACTTCCTGACCTGAGGGCGGTCCGACCGGCGCCAGGACGACCGAAGGGGCCCGAACCGGATGGTTCGGGCCCCTTCGGTCGTTCGACGACCGTCGTCCGTCACGGCAGCTGCGCCGCCCGGGCCTCGCGTCGGTTGTCACGGAAGTTGTTCACCCGGCGGGCCGTGGCGAACAGCGGGATGACCGCGCCCATGACCAGCTGCAGCGCGCAGCCCGTCTGGAGCAGGAGCTGACCGCTCGGGGCGTCGAACGCCCAGGCCGCCAGCAGCCCCATCGACAGCACGATCCAGGCGAGCATCGCGCCGGCGAGGCGGCCTCGCGGCTTCGGGTACTCGACCCGGCTCACCATCAGCCAGGCGGTGCCCAGGATGGCCATCAGCGTTGCCGCGAAGGGCAGCTCCAGGAGCACGATCGAGACGACCGTGAGCGCGCCGAACGGCGACGGCATGCCCTGGAAGGTGCCGTCCTTGACGGTGACGCACGAGAATCTCGCGAGCCTCAGCACCACGGCGAGCAGCACCACGATCGCGCCGACCGCCGCGACCCGCTGGTGCGCGTCGTCGGCGACCATGCCGTAGACCAGGACGAAGTACGCCGGGGCCAGGCCGAAGCTGATCAGGTCCGAGAGGTTGTCCAGCTCCGCGCCCATGGGCGAGGAGCGCAGCTTGCGCGCGACCAGGCCGTCGAAGAGGTCGAAGACGGCCGCGCAGAGCATCAGGATGACGGCCGTGGCCGCGCTGTGCCGGGCCATGCCCGACTCCTGGCTGCCGGTGAGGTGCGGGATCAGGATGCCCGTGGTGGTGAAGTACACCGCCATGAAGCCGCACGTGGCGTTGCCGAGGGTGAGGGTGTCCGCTATCGACAGACGCAGAGAGAGGGGCATCTCCTCCTCGTCGTCCACGTCGTCCGCCTCGGGCACCCAGCCCGCCTGGGTCTCCGGGTCAATCACGGTCAATGCGAGTCACCCCTGCCACGGTCTTCTGCCCCACCTCGACCGCTACCTCCACGCCCTCGGGCAGGTAGACGTCGACGCGCGAGCCGAAGCGGATCAGGCCGATCCGCTCGCCCTGCTCGACCTTCGTGCCCTCGGGGATGTAGGGGACGATGCGGCGCGCGACGGCTCCGGCGATCTGGATCATCTCGATGTCACCGAGCTCGGTGTCGAAGTGCCAGACGACGCGCTCGTTGTTCTCGCTCTCCTTGTTGAACGCCGGCACGAACCCGCCGGGGATGTGCTCGACCGACGTCACGGTGCCGGCCAGCGGCGCGCGGTTGACGTGGACGTTGAGCGGGCTCATGAAGATCGCGACCCGGGTGCGTCCGTCCTTCCACGGCATGATGCTCTGCACCACACCGTCTGCGGGGGAGATGACCCGGCCCGGGGCGATCTCGCGCTCGGGGTCGCGGAAGAACCACAGCATGCCCGCCGCGAGAGCGGTGGCGGGCACGGCGACGGCCTTGGCGGCGCCCGAGCGGCGGGCGCGCAGCAGGCTGACGGCTGCGGTGGCGACGGTCGGCAGGAGCCACGGCGATGCTCCGCGCGCGAGGCGTGCGCCTACCAGGCTGTCGCGGTGTGCAGAGGTTTGGCTGTGGGGCATGGATGACCTTCGTAGCGGATGATGCCGCGCTTCGACGGGGGGACGGCGGCTTTCCGCGATCGTAGCGGTTCGGGGCCACAACTGGGTAAGCCAGGAAGCGGAGTCGACGGGCGGGGGAAGTTGACAGGGTGTGATCTTCTTCTCGAAGAAAACACCCCCAACCCGGACAATCAGCCCTGGAACCGATACTCCTCGAGCAACCTGCGCCCGATGATCATTTTCTGGATTTCGGCGGTGCCTTCACCGATCAGCAACATCGGGGCCTCACGGTAGAGGCGCTCGATCTCGTACTCCTTGGAGAAGCCGTACCCGCCGTGGATCCGGAAGGAGTCCTCCACGACCTCCTTGCAGTACTCGGAGGCGAGGTACTTCGCCATCCCTGCCTCAAGGTCGTTTCGTTCTCCGGAGTCCTTTTTGCGCGCGGCATTCACCATCATCGCATGGGCGGCCTCGACCTTGGTAGCCATCTCGGCGAGCTTGAACTGGATCGCCTGGTGCTGGGCGATCGGCTTGCCGAAGGTGTGCCGCTGCTGGGCGTAGCGGACGCCGAGCTCGAAGGCACGCTGAGCGACGCCGCAACCACGCGCCGCGACGTTCACGCGCCCAACCTCGACTCCGTCCATCATTTGGTAAAAACCTCGGCCGGTGACCCCGCCGAGCACCCGATCGGCGGAAAGGCGCAGGCCGTCCATGATGAGCTCGGTGGTGTCGACGCCCTTGTAGCCCATCTTGTCGATCTTGCCCGGGATGGTCAGGCCGGGCCGGACCTCGCCGAAGCCGGGCTCCTTCTCGATCAGGAAGGTCGTCATCGACTTATGGCGGGCGGTGCCCTCGGGGTGTCCTTCGTCACTGCGCACCAGAACGGCCACCAGCGACGACGTCCCACCGTTCGTCAGCCACATCTTCTGGCCGTTGAGGACGTACTCGTCCCCGTCCTTCACCGCCTTCGACGTGATCGCGGACACGTCCGAGCCGAGAGCGGGCTCCGACATGGAGAACGCGCCGCGGACGTCGCCGGCCGCCATCCTCGGCAGATAGTGGTCCTTCTGCTCCTGCGTGCCGTGCTGCTTGAGCATGTACGCCACGATGAAGTGGGTGTTGATGATGCCGGAGACGGACATCCAGCCGCGGGCGATCTCCTCGACGCACAGCGCGTACGTGAGGAGCGACTCGCCCAGACCGCCGTACTCCTCGGGGATCATCAGGCCGAACAGGCCCAGCTCCTTGAGGCCGTCGACGATCTGCTGCGGGTACTCGTCTCGGTGCTCCAGCTCGGTGGCGACCGGGATGATCTCCTTGTCCACGAAGTCGCGGACGGTGGAGAGGATCTCCTGCTGGACGTCGGTCAGACCGGCGGTCTGGGCGAGTCGCGCCATGACTACTTCTCCTGCTCCTCGAGCCGGGGCCGGCCGGGCTGCTCGCCGCCGCGCTCCTTGATGTACGTCTCGGTCGGCACCATGACCTTGCGCCGGAACACGCAGACCAGCGTGCCGTCCTGCTTGTAGCCCTTGGTCTCGACGTAGACGATCCCGCGGTCGTTCTTCGACTTCGACGGCCACTTGTCGAGCACGGTCGTCTGACCGTAGACGGTGTCGCCGTGGAAGGTCGGCGCCACGTGCTTCAGCGACTCGATCTCCAGGTTGGCGATCGCCTTGCCGGAGACGTCCGGCACGGACATGCCGAGCAGGAGCGAGTAGATGTAGTTGCCCACGACGACGTTCTTGCCGAAGTCGGTCGTCTTCTCCGCATAGTTCGCGTCCATGTGGAGGGGGTGGTGGTTCATGGTGAGGAGACAGAACAGGTGGTCGTCGTACTCCGTGACCGTCTTGCCCGGCCAGTGCTTGTACGTCGCCCCGACCTCGAACTCCTCGTAGGTGCGTCCGAACTGCATCGCGCTCAGGCCTCCGGGATCTCGAACTTCGACGTGCGCCGCATGCCCGCCGCGCGCCCCTTGCCGGAGATGACCAGGGCCATCTTGCGACTGGCCTCGTCGATCATCTCGTCGCCGAGCATCGCCGAGCCCTTCTTGCCGCCCGCCTCGGACGTGTAGTAGTCGTACGCGTCCAGGATCAGCTCGGCGTGGTCGTAGTCCTCCTGCGACGGCGAGAAGATCTCGTTGGACGCCTCGACCTGGCCCGGGTGGAGCACCCACTTGCCGTCGAAGCCGAGGGCGGCGGCCCGCCCGGCGACCTCGCGGTAGCCGTCCACGTTGCGGATCTGCAGGTAGGGGCCGTCGATCGCCTGGAGGTCGTTGGCCCGGGCGGCCATCAGGATCTTCATCAGGATGTAGTGGTAGGCGTCCGCCGGGTAGCCGGGCGGCTGCTCGCCCACGACCAGCGACTTCATGTTGATCGACGCCATGAAGTCGGCCGGGCCGAAGATGATCGTCTCGATGCGCGGCGAGGCCTGCGCGATCTCGTTGACGTTGTTCAGGCCCCGCGCGTTCTCGATCTGCGCCTCGATGCCGATCCTGCCGACCTCGAAGCCCATGGTCTTCTCGATCTGCGTCAGGAGCAGGTCCAGCGCGACGATCTGCTGGGCGTTCTGCACCTTCGGCAGCATGATGCAGTCGAGATTGGGACCGGCGCCCTCGACCACCGTCACGACGTCGCGGTACGTCCACTCGGTCGTCCAGTCGTTGACCCGGACCACACGCGTCTTGCCCGTCCAGTCGCCCTCGTTGAGGAACTTGACGATGGTGTGCCGCGCCTCGGGCTTGGCGAGCGGCGCGCACGCGTCCTCCAGGTCGAGGAAGACCTGGTCCGCCGGGAGGCCCTGCGCCTTCTCCAGGAACCGGGGGTTGCTGCCCGGAACGGCGAGACACGAGCGCCGCGGACGCAGACGGTTGAGAGGGTGTGCGGCGGAGCCGCTCGCCGAAAGGGCGGTGGTGGGCGACGGGTGGGCGGTCATGCGGGGACCTCCAGGGGGTCGAGCTTGTTCGCTTTCCGGATCTCGTCGACGATGCGGCCGATGATTCCGGTGATGTCGAAGTCCTTCGGGGTGAAGACCGCGGCCACGCCGGCGGCCCTGAGCTGTTCGGCGTCTCCATGGGGGATGATGCCACCGGCGATCACCGGGATGTCTGTGGCACCGGCCACACGGAGCCGTTCGAGGACGTCCGGCACCAATTGGGCGTGCGAGCCGGAGAGGATGGACAGGCCCACGGCGTGCACGTCCTCCTCCAGCGCCGCGTCCACGATCTGCTCGGGCGTCAGCCGGATGCCCTGGTAGACCACCTCGAACCCGGCGTCCCGCGCGCGCACGGCTATCTGCTCGGCGCCGTTGGAGTGCCCGTCCAGGCCCGGCTTGCCGACCAGGAAGCGCAGCTTGCCGACGCCCATGTCGTGCGCGGTCACCTCGACCCTGCGGCGGACGTCGGCCATGGCCGAGCCCGCCTCCGCCGGAACCGCCACCGGCGCCGACGAGACCCCGGTCGGGGCGCGGAACTCGCCGAACACCTCGCGCAGCGCCCCGGCCCACTCGCCGGTCGTGACGCCGGCGCGGGCGCACTCCAGGGTGGCCTCCATGAGGTTGGCGGTGCCCTTGGCCGCCTCCTTCAGCTTCTCCAGCGCCTTGCACGGGCGCGGGTGGTTGAAGGGCGGCTGGTACCGGGTGTCGCGCCAGTGCTGCAGGGAGGCGATGACACGCGCCTCGACCGCCGGGTCGACCGTCTGGATCGCGGTGTCGAGATCGGCGGTCAGCGGGTTGGGCTCGGTCGTCTCGAAGATGTTGACGCCGATGATCTTCTCCTGCCCGGACTCGATCCGGGCCCTGCGCTCGGCGTGCGAGGAGACGAGCTGCGACTTGAGGTAGCCGGACTCGACGGCGGCCATCGCGCCGCCCATCTCCTGGATCCGGTCGATCTCCGCGAGGGACGCGTCCACCAGCTCGGCGACCTTCGCCTCGACGACGTGCGAGCCCTCGAAGATGTCCTCGTACTCCAGCAGGTCGCTCTCATGGGCCAGGACCTGCTGGATGCGCAGCGACCACTGCTGGTCCCAGGGCCGGGGCAGCCCGAGCGCCTCGTTCCAGGCCGGCAGCTGGACGGCCCGCGCGCGGGCGTCCTTCGACAGCGTCACGGCGAGCATCTCCAGCACGATCCGCTGGACGTTGTTCTCCGGCTGCGCCTCGGTCAGCCCCAGGGAGTTGACCTGGACGCCGTAGCGGAAGCGGCGCTGCTTGGGGTTCTCGATGCCGTAGCGCTCGCGGGTGACCCGGTCCCAGATGCGGCCGAAGGCGCGCATCTTGCACATCTCCTCGACGAAGCGCACGCCCGCGTTCACGAAGAAGGAGATGCGTGCGACGACGTCGCCGAACTTCTCGGCCGGGACCTGTCCGGAGTCGCGGACGGCGTCCAGCACGGCGATCGCGGTGGACATCGCGTACGCGATCTCCTGCACCGGTGTGGCCCCGGCCTCCTGCAGGTGGTAGCTGCAGATGTTGATCGGGTTCCACTTCGGCATGTGGGAGACCGTGTACGCGATCATGTCCGTCGTCAGCCGGAGGCTCGGTCCCGGGGGGAAGACGTGCGTCCCCCGGGACAGGTACTCCTTGACGATGTCGTTCTGGGTCGTGCCCTGGAGCCTGGTGACGTCCGCACCCTGCTCCTCGGCGACGACCTGGTAGAGCGCCAGCAGCCACATGGCGGTGGCGTTGATCGTCATCGAGGTGTTCATCTGCTCCAGGGGGATGTCCTGGAACAGCCTGCGCATGTCGCCGAGGTGGGCCACCGGCACGCCGACCCGGCCGACCTCGCCGCGGGCGAGGACGTGGTCGGAGTCGTAGCCGGTCTGGGTGGGCAGGTCGAACGCGACCGACAGACCCGTCTGACCCTTGGCGAGGTTGCGCCGGTACAGCTCGTTGGACGCCTCGGCCGTGGAGTGACCGGCGTACGTGCGCATGAGCCACGGCCGGTCCTTCTCCCGCTTTCCTTCGGCGAACTGACGCTCAGTCATCTATGACCTCGGGTGTCTCAGATGTTGCGGAAGCGGTTGATGGCGTCGATGTGCTGGGCGCGCTTCTCCTCGTCGCGCACGCCCAGCCCCTCCTCGGGGGCCAGCGCGAGGACGCCGACCTTGCCCTGGTGGAGGTTGCGGTGCACGTCGTAGGCGGCCTGGCCGGTCTCCTCCAGGGAGTAGACCTTCGACAGCGTCGGGTGGATCCTGCCCTTCGCGATCAGCCGGTTGGCCTCCCAGGCCTCGCGGTAGTTGGCGAAGTGCGAGCCGATGATCCGCTTCAGGGACATCCACAGGTAGCGGTTGTCGTACTCGTGCATGTAGCCGGAGGTCGAGGCGCAGGTGGTGATGGTGCCGCCCTTGCGGGTGACGTAGACCGAGGCGCCGAAGGTCTCGCGGCCCGGGTGCTCGAAGACGATGTCGATGTCCTCGCCGCCGGTGAGCTCGCGGATGCGCTTGCCGAAGCGCTTCCACTCCTTCGCGTCCTGCGTGTGCTCGTCCTTCCAGAACTTGTAGTCCTCGGCGTTGCGGTCGATGATCGCCTCGGCGCCCATGGCCCGGCAGATCTCCGCCTTCTGCGGCGAGGAGACGACGCAGATCGGGTTGGCGCCGCCGGCCAGCGCGAACTGCGTGGCGTAGCTGCCGAGGCCGCCGCTGGCGCCCCAGATCAGCACGTTGTCGCCCTGCTTCATGCCGGCGCCGTTGCGGGAGACCAGCTGGCGGTAGGCGGTGGAGTTGACCAGGCCCGGGGCCGCCGCCTCCTCCCAGCTCAGGTGGTCCGGCTTGGGCATCAGTTGGTTGGACTTGACCAGGGCGATCTCCGCGAGGCCGCCGAAGTTGGTCTCGAAGCCCCAGATGCGCTGCTCGGGGTCGAGCATCGTGTCGTTGTGGCCGTCCGAGGACTCCAGCTCGACCGACAGACAGTGCGCGACGACCTCGTCGCCGGGCTTCCAGGCGTTGACGCCCGGACCGGTGCGCAGGACCACGCCCGCGAGGTCGGAGCCGATGACGTGGTACGGCAGGTCGTGCCGCTTGGTGAGCTCGCTGAGCCGGCCGTAGCGCTCCAGGAAGGAGAACGTCGACACGGGCTCGAAGATCGAGGTCCACACCGAGTTGTAGTTGACCGAGGAGGCCATGACGGCCACCAGGGCCTCGCCCGGTCCGAGCTCGGGCAGTGCCACCTCGTCCAGGTGGATCGACTTGCGCGGGTCCTTGTCGCGGGTCTCCAGGCCGGCGAACATCTCCGCCTCGTCCTTGTGCACGGTGATCGCGCGGTAGGACTCGGGGAGCGGCAGAGCGGCGAAGTCGGCCGGGGTGGACTCCGGCGACTGGATCGCGTCCAGGATCTTCTGCATGGTCACGGTGTTGCCTCCGGCGGTGAGCGCCCTGAGGGCGGGGCGCTGAGGGTTACGGCGGTGCTGCTGAGGGTGGGATGGAACGTGCCGTCGGTTCGGCGGGTGCTGTTCGGCAGCGCTTTGTGGCGCGGGAGGTTGCCTGTGACGCAGGCGTCCGGGCGCGCAATCCATGGGGTTGCGGGGACAGCCGGCGTACGTATGGTCTCTGCACGCCGGCCGCCCGGACACCTTCAACGTATGACACCGCGTGTCACCTCGCAAGGCACTGAGTGCCAGAAATTCCTCTCAGATGAAATCTTTACGTAACACATGAGCGATGATCGATCGAACGCGGTCGGAAATCCGCGCGAAAAGGTGCTCTGACATGCCAAAACGGCCACCCCGAGGGGTGGCCGTCATCACAGCGGCAAGCGGACTCGATCGGGACCCGCCGCGGCTCTCAGCGCTCCTTGAGCGCCTGCTCGATGGTGCGCATGACCTCGTCCAGCGAGGCGTCGGTCCGGGCGACCGTCACCAGCACCTCGCCCTGCGCGGAGACCGCCGCCGGAGCCGCCTGCGGGCCGCCCGCGCCGCTGCGGCCCGCTCCGATGCCCGTGCCGAAGGTCTTGCGGACGATCGCGAAGGCGTGGTCGAGCTGGGCCTCGACATCGCCCTGCCCGCCCGCCCTGAGCCAGCGCCGCAGCACGTGGTTGTGGGCGGTGACCACGGCGGACGCGGCCACCTCGGCCAGCAGCGGGTCGTCGTTGGCGTCGTCGTCGTGGGCGTGCTCGTCGAAGTGGCCGAGGAGGTAGCGGGTGAAGAGGCGCTCGTAGCGGGCCACCGACGCGATCTCCGCCTCGCGCAGGGTGGGCACCTCGCGCGTGAGCTTGTAGCGGGCGACCGAGATCTCCGGCCGGGCCGCGTACATCCTCATGACCTCCTTGATGCCACGGCACACCGTGTCGAGCGGAT
Organism: Streptomyces sp. NPDC058291; assembly: GCF_042880855.1. Lineage (NCBI taxonomy): Bacteria > Bacillati > Actinomycetota > Actinomycetes > Kitasatosporales > Streptomycetaceae > Streptomyces > Streptomyces sp. NPDC058291. The sequence continues at coordinate 88,043 of NZ_JBHVYK010000008.1, read as the reverse complement.
GCTCGTGCGCGGGGGCCGCGTTGAGCACGGCCTCCGCCCGGATCAGGGTGTCGTCGTGGTCGGGGAAGATCGCCTCTTCCTTGGAGCGGAAGTGACGGAAGAAGGTGCGGCGGGCGACCCCGGCCGCGGCCGCGATCTCGTCGACCGTGGTCGCCTCGTACCCCTTCGTGGAGAACAGCTCCATGGCCGCGGCCGCCAGTTCTCGGCGCATCTTGAGCCGCTGGGCGGCCGCGCGGCTGCCCGCGGCGCTCTCGGGCGCGTCGGGCGTGACGGGTGTGCGTGAGGACCTGGCGGGCTGGGACATGACCCGAACGTACTGCATGTGCGCAGCTCGGTGCGCGTGTCCGGGTCTCCCCCCGACCCCGGCGGGCGGGGGCCCGCCGCCGGGTCCGAGCAGCCCGCCCCAGTCCTCGCGCGCGGGGCGCCGGTCGCCGGGCCCGTCAGCGGCGGGCATATTCGCGGAAGCCACGGCCGGTCTTGCGGCCGAGGCAGCCCGCGGCCACCAGGTGCTCCAGGAGCGGGGCCGGGGCCAGGCCCGGGTCGCGGAACTCGCGGTGCAGGACCTTCTCGATCGCGAGCGAGACGTCGAGTCCGACCACGTCCAGCAGCTCGAAGGGGCCCATCGGATAGCCACCGCCCAGCTTCATCGCCGCGTCGATGTCGTCGAGGGTCGCGTAGTGCTCCTGCACCATCTTGATCGCGTTGTTGAGGTACGGGAAGAGCAGCGCGTTCACGATGAAGCCCGCGCGGTCCCCGCAGTCGACGGCGTGCTTCTTGATCCGGGCGCACACCTCGCGGACCGTCGCGTGGACGTCGTCGGCCGTCAGCACGGTGCGGACCACCTCGACCAGCTTCATGGCCGGCGCCGGGTTGAAGAAGTGCATCCCGATCACGTCCTGCGGGCGCGAGGTGGCGCGGGCGCAGGCGACGACCGGCAGCGAGGAGGTCGTCGTGGCGAGGACCGCGCCCGGCTTGCAGACCTTGTCCAGGACGGCGAACAGCTGCTGCTTGACCTCCAGGTCCTCGGCGACCGCCTCCAGGGCCAGGTCGACGTCGGCGAACGCGTCGTAGGAGCCGGCCGGGGTGATCCGGTCCAGGATCTGCGCGGCGGCCTCCGCGGTCAGCCGGCCCTTGTCGACCGAGCGGGACAGCGACGTGCCGATCCGGGCCTTGGCGGTCTGCGCCTTCTCCTCGCTGCGGGCGGCGAGGACGACGTCGTAGCCGGCCTTGGCGAAGACCTCGGCGATGCCGGAGGCCATGGTGCCGGAGCCGGCGACGCCGACCGAGGCGACCGGCCGGCCGGCCGACCCGGCCCCGCCGGACAGCGGCGTCAGCGCGTCCGGGACGACCGTCGCGCTGCCGGGGGCGTCGTAGGTGTAGAAGCCGCGGCCCGACTTACGGCCCGTCAGGCCGGCCTCGCTGAGCTGCTTGAGGATGGGCGCGGGGGCGTGCAGCCGGTCGTGGGACTCGGCGTACATGGCCTCCAGGACCGTGCGGGCGGTGTCGACGCCGATCAGGTCCAGCAGTGCGAGCGGGCCCATCGGCAGGCCGCAGCCCAGCCGCATCGCGGCGTCGATGTCCTCGCGGGAGGCGTAGCGGGCCTCGTACATCGCGGCCGCCTGGTTGAGGTAGCCGAACAGCAGGCCGTCGGCGACGAAGCCGGGCCGGTCGCCGACCGCGACGGGCTCCTTGCCGAGGTCGAGGGCCAGCTCGGTGACGGCGGTGACGGCGGCCGGCGCGGTCAGCACCGAGGAGACCACCTCGACCAGCTTCATCGCCGGCGCCGGGTTGAAGAAGTGCAGGCCCAACACCCGCTCGGGGCGCGCCGATTCGGCGGCGAGGCGGGTGACGGAGAGCGCGTTGGTGCCGGTGGCCAGGATGGTCTCGGGACGCACGATCGCGTCCAGGTCACGGAAGATCTGCTGCTTGATCTCGTACGACTCGGGAGCCACCTCGATGACCAGGTCGGCGTCGGCGGCCGTGCGCAGGTCGGTGGAGACGCGGACGCGGGCCAGGACGGCCGTGCGCTCCTGCTCGGTGAGCCGGCCGCGCTGCACCGCGCGGGCGGTGGAGGTCTCCAGCGCGGCGAGGGACCGCGCGGCCTGGGTCTCGCTGACGTCGACGCCGATCACCTCGCGGCCGGCCTTGGCCAGGACCTCGGCGATGCCGGTGCCCATGGTGCCGAGGCCGATGACGGCGATCGTCTGGAGCGGGGACAGAGGGGTGTCGGACAGGGGAGCGGCCATCGCGGGACTCCAGGAATGAGGTGACGACTGGGAAATGCGCCCGGGTGCGCCGGAGAGACCTCTGCGAGGCCCGGGCGCACCGGGTGCACGGAAAGGAGTGCGGGTGTTGTTGCCGGGCTGCGAGCGCACACGCCCGGTGCCGTCGCCGCGGGCGTGCACACGCCCGGAGACGAACGGGGGATCCGACCGGCCCTGTCCCGTGGCCGGGTCGTACAGCGGTACGCGTGGTACCGAACCGACGTCTCGCGGCGACTGCGTCACCAGGCCGCCACGAGAGGTGCTGCGAGTGGATGTCTCGCTCGTATGAGCTTAACCGGTGGGTAACGAGCGCGCCAGCCCCCTTCCCTGTGACGTGTTCCGCATCGGGTCACGCGTCGGGCGCCGGCCGTCCCGCTCCGGGCAGGGGGTCATGCGCCCGCTCGTGCTCCCGTGTGCCGCCGCGCGCCGTATGCCCCGGGAGCCTGTCCTAGGCTCGGCACATGGACGAAGAGTTGCGATCCCTCACGGAGCGCTTACGGCGCGAGGCCGGCGCGACGGCCGCGTACGAGCGGCTGGCGGCCGCCGCGGACCCCGACGAACTGGCCGACCTGCTCACCGAGCCGGGGCAGCCCCTGTGGGCCAGGGAACTGGCCGCGTTCCGGCTGGGCCTGGCCGGGGACCGGCGCGCCTTCGAGACGCTCGTCCTGCTGCTGAACCACCGGGATCCGCCGCGCTGCGCCTCCGCCGCCCACGCGCTGGCCCGCCTCGGCGACCCCCGCACCGCCCGCGCCGCGGCCGCCCTGGCAACCAATGAACTGCGGGTCGCCTACGCCCTGCACCCCGTCCGGCTGCTGGTGGAGCTGCGCGCGCCCGAGTCGGTGCCCGCGCTGATCACGACGCTCCAGCGGCGGCTGCGGCCGCACGACCCCTACCGGCGGGTGGCCCTCGCCTGCGTGGAGGGGCTGGGCGCGCTGGGCGACGGGCGGGCCCGACCGGTGCTGAACGACGCCCTGGCCCACCCGGTGCTGGCGCAGGCGGCCGTGCACGCCCTGGCCCGGATCCCCCGGCAGAGGTGACGCGTCATCAGAAAAGCTGAATCTGTGCGGCGCTGACGCACCCTCAGGACGGACGGGTGTGAGCGCTCAAGCCGTGGGGGAGGGGCTTCGCAGGGGCAGACGTCCCCCGTGGCGCACCTCGGGCACGGCGACGCCCGCCACCTCGAAGGACGTCTCGGCGCCGTCCGCGGGCAATCCGGCCCGCTCGTAGAAGCGGCGGGCCGGGACGTTGTCCCTGAGCACCCAGAGCCGCATCACGGGGTGCCCGAGGGCCTCGGCACGCCGTGCCGCCGCGTCGAGCAGGACGCGCCCCACGCCCGTGCCGATGTGCTCGACGGCCACGTAGAGGGCGTACAACTCGGCTTCGGCCGTGCGGACTTCGCTGTCCCGGCAAGCGCCCAGGGCCGCCCAGCCGACCACCGTCCCGGCCCGCTCGGCGACCAGGTTCACCACGTCGGCGCCGCCCTGCCCGAAGCCGGCCCGGCGGTTCGCGGCGTCCTCGGCGACGCTCAGCGCGTCCAGGTACGACCGTGGCATCAGGCCCCGGTAGGCCCGCTGCCAGCCGCGGACGCGGATCTCCGAGACGCGCTCCACGTCCGCGAGCGTCATCTCCCGCACCAGCGGGGCCCCGACCGGTGTCACTCGCCCACCACCGCGAACGCCTCGATCTCCACCAATCCTGATCGGTTCGCTCATGAGTACATGGTGGACCAACCCCGGCGACGACGTCCCCCTCGTCCCGACGCCACGACGCCACGACGCCACGACGCCACGACGCCACGACGCCACGACGCCACG